>NZ_JBEZDN010000024.1:34528-48642 GCF_040648315.1 Pseudonocardia sp. NPDC049154 | reverse complement strand
AGCTCGGCCACCACCCCGACCATGGCGAAGTCCCCGTGCCGCCGGGCCACCTCGCCGACCGCGGCGCCCGAGCGCGGCGGCGTCGGCACTCACGGGGTCAGAGGGCGGTCATCCAGCCGTGGGTGTCCGTGCCGGTGCCCCGCTGGATGTCGGTGAGCAGGGAGCGCAGGCGCATGGTGACCGCACCGGGCTCGCCGTCCGCCACGCGGATGGAGCCGACGCCGGTGTTCTCGCTGAACTTGACGTTGCCGACCGGTGTGATCACGGCGGCGGTGCCGCAGGCGAACACCTCGGTGATGGCCCCGTCCGCACAGCCCACGAGCCACTCCCGCGCGGAGATCTTGCGCTCGGTGACCTGGCAGCCGATCTCCTTGCCCAGCGTGAGCAGCGAATGCCGGGTGACACCCTCGAGGATGCTGCCGGACAGCTCCGGCGTGACCAGCTCGGCCGACTCCCCGGAGCCGTAGACGAAGAACAGGTTCATCCCGCCCATCTCCTCGACCCAGCGCTTCTCCGCGGCGTCGAGGTAGGCGACCTGCGCGCACCCGTGCTGGGCGGCCTGGGCCTGCGGCAGCAGCGAGGCGGCGTAGTTCCCGCCGCACTTCGCGGTGCCGGTCCCGCCGATCGCGGCCCGGGTGAAGTCCGTGCACAGCCAGACGTCGACCGGCTTGACCCCGCCCGGGAAGTACGCGCCGGCGGGCGAGGCGATGAGCAGGAAGAGGTACGAGTCGGCGGGCTTCACACCCAGCCCGACCTCGGTGGCGATCATGAACGGCCGCAGGTAGAGCGACTCCTCGCCCCCGGCCGGGGGCACCCAGGCGCGGTCGACGTCGATCAGCTCGCGCAGCGCGGCCATGAACAGCTCGTCCGGCAGCTCGGGCATGCCCAGGCGCACTGCGGACCGGCGGAACCGCGCCGCGTTCTCCTCCGGCCGGAACGACGCGATCGTGCCGTCCGGCTGGGTGTAGGCCTTGAGGCCCTCGAAGATCTCCTGCCCGTAGTGCAGGACCATCGTCGCCGGGTCGAGCGCGATCGGCCCGTACGGCTCCACCGTGAAGTCGTGCCACCCCTCACCCGCGGTCCAGCGGATCGAGACCATGTGGTCGGTGAAGTACCGGCCGAATCCCGGCGCGGCCAGGATCTCGCTGCGCCGCTGGTCGGAGGCCGGCGCGGGGTTCGGGATGCGGGTGAACAGCGGCGCGTTCATGAATGAACGGTAACCCGCGGGGCAAGGAATGCGTCAGCCGGTCGGGTGTCCGATCATCGGACGTGCGACGGGACGAACGGCGGCTTGACCACCTGCGTCTCGAGCGCGCGGCCCCGGACGTCCACGGTCACGACGTCGTCGGCCGACACCCCCGCCGCGGTGTCGATCAGCGCCAGCGCGATGCCGGTCTTCAGCGTGGGCGAGAAGGTGCCCGAGGTCGTCACGCCGACCGGTTCGCCGCCGGCCAGGACCGTCATCCCGGCCCGCGGGATCCCGCGCCCGGTGGCCCGCAGGCCGCGCAGCCGCCGGGCCGGCCCGGCCTCGCGCTCGGCCAGCAGCGCCTCGCGGCCCCAGAACGCCGGCTTCGACCAGCCGACCGCCCACGAGCTGCCCGCCTGCACCGGGGTGATCTCCTCGCTGAGGTCCTGGCCGTGCAGCGGGTAGCCCATCTCCGTGCGCAGCGTGTCCCGCGCGCCCAGCCCGCACGGCCGCCCGCCCAGCGGCTCCGCACCGGCGAGCAGCCCGTCCCAGACCGCGGGGGCCTGCGCGGCCGGCACGAGCAGCTCGTAGCCGTGCTCGCCGGTGTAGCCGGTGCGGCAGACCCGGACGGCGCCGGCGTCGGCGAACGCCATGTAGTCCAGCCCGGAGACGCCGGAGAACCCGGCGAACATGGTGTGGAACAGCTCGGCGGAGCGCGGTCCCTGCACGGCGATCACGGCGAGCTCGCGGTGCCGGTCGACGATCTCGACGCCGGACGGCGCGGCCGCGCGCAGGAGCTCGGCGACCCGGGCGGCGTTGGCGGCGTTCGGGACCAGGAGGACCTCGTCCGGCCCGTCGAGGTAGGCGATGAGGTCGTCGACCACGCCGCCGGACTCCGTGCAGCACAAGGTGTACTGCGCCTTCCCCGGCGTGATCCTGCCCAGGTCCGCGGTGAGGCAGGAGTTCACGAAGTCCGCCGCACCCGGACCGCGGACCAGCAGCTTGCCGAGGTGGCTGACGTCGAAGACCCCGACCGCCTCGCGGACCGCGGTGTGCTCGGCCACGGTGCCGGCCGGGTAGGCGATCGGCATGGACCAGCCGCCGAAGGCGCCGAGGGTCGCCCCCAGCGCGACGTGCCGGTCGTGCAGCGGTCCCGTGATCAGCTCGTCGCTCACGGGCAAACCGTACCGAGGAGGCTGCCGCAGGACTCCGGCCTCGTCGGCACCCTCCTCAGGCCGCCTGCTCCCCCGGCGGTTCCTCCTGCTGCGGCGGCGGTCTCCGGCGGGCCCGCAGCGCCGACAGCTCGGACAGCCCCCAGCCCACCAGCAGGGCGCCGAGGGTGATCAGCACCGACGTCCGCGGCAGCAGCGCGGCCAGGCCGAGGCACAGCACGAACCCGACGGCCGCCACCCAGGCCGGGGTCCGCCGGTCGGGGACCCGCAGCGCGGCCGCGTGCACGAGCGCGTAGTGCAGCAGCATCGCGCAGGCCGACAGCGCGATGGAGGCCACCGGCCCCGCGAGCACGGCGACGAGGATCGCCAGGGCCGCGCCGACGACGTCGGACCGCCAGGGTGCGCCGCTGCCGCAGACCTTGGCGAACGAGCGCGGCAGGTCCTCCCGGGCCCCCATCTCCATGGCCGTGCGGCTGATCCCGAGCAACACGGCCACCAGCGTCGAGCCGGCGGCGGCCGCGGCGCCGATGCGCACCAGCACGCCCAGCGCGGGCGCCTGGCCCGTGTCGACGAGCGCGACCAGCGGCGCGTGCTCCTCGCCGATCCGGTCGGTGCCCAGGCCCATCAGCAGCGCCCCGGCGACGGCGAGATAGGTCAGCGTGCAGACGGCGAGGGCGATCGGGATCGCGCGGCGCAGGGTGCGGGCCGGGGTGCGGACCTCCTCGCGGTAGGTCGCCACGTTGGCGAACCCGACGAACGCGAAGAACACCAGCCCCGCGGCCGAGAGCACGCCCAGCGCACCCGGCGAGGCCTGTGGCACGGGCACCGCCACCCCGCGGGCCTCCCCGGCGGCCGTGACCGCCGCCGAGACCGTCTGCTCCCCGCCCGGCCCCAGCAGCCCGACGACCACCACCACGACCAGCACCGCGAGCGTCCCGCCGGCCAGCAGCCAGGAGGAGCGGGCGGTCGTCCGGACCCCGACGATGTTGAGCACGGTGGCCGCGACGATCACGACGATCCCGGCCACCAGCGGGTTCGACGGCAGCACGTACGCCCCGAACACGCCCGCGGCGGCCGCCGCCGAGGCGACCCCGCCGATCAGCAGCGTGACGCCGGCGAGCCGGCCCGCGACGGGGTGCAGGCGGTCCCGGGCCGCCACGTAGCCGGCCGTGTACCCGGCGGAGAAGGTCGCCCCGCCCGCGCCGCCCGCGAGCACCAGCTCCGCGGTCGACAGCACGCAGGTCCCCGCGACGACCGCGGCCAGCAGCACCGCCAGGAGCAACCAGGGCCCCGCGGCCGCACCGGCGGGGGCGAAGACGGCGAAGACCCCGGACCCGAGCATGGCGACGAGCCCGAGCACCACCACGTCGGCGGTACCCAGGCGGCGTCCGAGGGTCGTTGCCACGGTCACCACCATCGCATCCGACCCTGTGCGAAACGGCCCCGCGACGGTGTCATTAGCATTTCGAAGAGGTCTCGCCGGGCGCTCGGACCGCTCGTCGACGGGCGGTGCGGCGCCCCGGGCCCGGCGATGCCCACCCGCGCACGCCGCCCTGCCCCGCCCCGGGACCGCCGGCGGCGCCCGAACCCCGACCGAGGAGACCCGCCTTGACGACCACCGTCCCGCAGACCGGCACCCGCATCGGCGCCCTGGAGGGGCCCGCCGCCGCGGCCGAGGCCGACGTCCTCGTCGTCGGCCTGCTCCCGGGCGCGAACGGCAACGGCGAGGGCTCGAACGGGAACGGCGCCGAGCCGGTCCTCGCGCCCGGCGCCGAGGAGATCGACGCCGCCTTCGACGGCACGCTCGCCGGGCTGCTCGCGCTCGCCGGCGCCACCGGCAAGGTCGAGGAGGTCGTGAAGCTGCCCTCGCGCGGGGCGGTCGGCTCCCCGCTCGTCGTCGGGGTGGGCCTCGGCAAGCCGGACGAGTCCGGCGCGATCCCCGCCGACCAGGTGCGGCGGGCGTCGGGCGCGGTGGCCCGGGCCCTGGCCGGCAGCGGCCGCGTGGTCTGCACCCTGGGCGCGGTCGACCTGACCGCCGCCGCCGAGGGCGTGCTGCTCGGGGCCTACCGGTTCACCGCGTTCAAGGGCGACCCGACGGCCGGGAAGAAGCCGATCGCCTCCGTCGAGTTCCCCGGGGCCGACGCGGACGTGCTCGAGCACGCCTACGCCGTCGCCCAGGCGGTGAGCACCGCGCGGGACCTGATCAACACCCCGCCCAACGCGCTCTACCCCGAGACCTTCGCCGCGCGGGCCCGCGAGCTGGGCGAGGCCGCCGGGCTGGAGGTCGAGGTGCTCGACCACGAGGCGCTGGCCGCCGGCGGGTACGGCGGGATCCTCGGCGTCGGGCAGGGCTCGTCGCGGCTGCCGCGGCTGGTCCGGCTGCGCTGGTCGGGCGGGGAGAACCCCGCGAAGAAGGTCGCGCTGATCGGCAAGGGCATCACGTTCGACACCGGCGGCATCTCGATCAAGCCGGCGGCCGGCATGGACCACATGACCTCGGACATGTCCGGCGCCGCCGCGGTCATCGCGACCACCGTGCTCGCCGCGAGGCTCCAGCTGCCCGTCGCCGTGACCGCGACCGTGCCGATGGCCGAGAACATGCCGTCGGACACCGCGTACCGCCCCGGCGACGTCCTGTCGATGTACGGCGGCAAGACCGTCGAGGTGCTCAACACGGACGCCGAGGGCCGGCTGATCCTGGCCGACGCCATGGTGCGGGCGGCCGAGGACGACCCCGACTACCTCGTCGAGACCTCCACTCTCACCGGCGCGCAGATGGTCGCGCTGGGCACCCGCACCGCGGGCGTGATGGGCGCCGACGACTTCCGCGACCGGGTCGCCGCGCTCGGCCGGTCCGTCGGTGAGGACGCCTGGGCCATGCCGCTGCCCGAGCACCTGCGCGGCGAGCTCGACTCCCGCATCGCCGACCTGGCCAACGTCACCGGCAACCGCTTCGGCGGCATGCTCGCGGCGGGGATCTTCCTGCGCGAGTTCGTCGCCGACGGGCTGCCGTGGGCGCACATCGACATCGCCGGCCCGTCGTTCAACACCGGCGGCCCCTGGGGCTACACGCCCAAGGGCGGCACCGGAGTCCCGGTCCGCACCCTCGTCGCCCTCCTCGAGGACATCGCCGCCCACGGCTGACCCGCGGATCGCGCGGAGCTCCCGCGAGTCGGGAGTTCCGGCAGCGCGAGTCGGGAGCTCCGGCAGCGCGAGTCGGGAGCTACGCCGGGACTGTTTCGCGGCGGGCGCGGTGGAGGGCGCGGCGGCGGACCACCGCGGCGACGACCACGGCGGCGAGTGAGCACAGGGGCGAGGGGAAGCCGAGGAGCAGGCCCAGCGTCACGTCCACCACCGGTGCCGCGACGACCAGCGCGAACACCCAGGGCGGCGCGGTCGGAAGGGTGACCGGCCGCCCGCCACGGGTGCCCCACCGGGTGCGGCCGCCGGGCTTGGCGACCGACAGCCAGGCCTGCACGGCGATCGCGCCCGCCATCAACGCGGTGCCCACGACCAGGGCGGGCGAGACGCGCAGCGTGTCGGCGGCGGTGTTCAGCGCTCCCGACAGCACGAAGATCCCGAGGTAGAGCTGCATCAGGGTGATGACGAGCTTGGTCAGGACCCACCGGTGCACCGCCAGCCCCCACGCGGTGCCGAGCGAGAGCACCAGGCCGGTCGCGGCGGAGGTGTTGGCCAGCGGCGCGAGCAGCTGGGTGTCGAGGTGGTGGGCCGCCTCGACCGCCCACGGCGCACCGCCCCGCACGGCCGGGACGAGCAGCGCGAACAGGGCGAGAGCGCAGGTCATCCAGCCCACCGAGGACAGCAGGTGGACCCAGACGGCGAGCCGCCGCCAGGTCCGGGCGGGCCCGCGGGCGGAGGCGGACGGGCGCGACCGGGAGAGCGTTGCGGGAGGCACCTCCCGAGTCCATCCGCCGGGGACGGACCGGACATCCGGTGATCCCCCGGATCGGCGTTCGGGGCTCCCCCGAGGGCTACCCGCGGGTAGGGTCACGCCCGTGATCCGCCGCCGTGTCGCCCACCCGGTCCCCGCAGGCTCCCGCTCGGCCGTCGTCACCGGTGGCGCCCGCGGCATCGGCGCGGCGATCGCCCGCGAGCTCGCCGGGCGCGGCTACCGCGTCCTGGTGACCGACGTCGACGAGACCGCGGCGAAGGCGACGGCCGCGGAGATCGGCGGCGAGTCCGCCGCCTACGACGTCACCGACCCGGCTGCGGCGCACGCCGTCGCCGCCCGCGCCCGTGAGCTGGCGCCGCTCGGCGCGTGGGTGAGCAACGCCGGCGTCGGCACCGGCGGCCCGCTCGCCGACCTCACCGACGCCGAGGCCCGGGCCCTGGTCGAGATCAACCTGCTGGGCCCGGTGTGGGGCTCCCGCGCCGCGATCGCCGCGTTCCGCGAGCAGGACGGCGGGGGCGACCTCGCGATCACCGCCTCGCTGTCCGGGCTCGGGCCCGTGCCGGGCCTCTCCCTCTACGCCGCGACGAAGGCCGCCGTGCTCTCCCTCGCCTCCGCGCTGTCGGCCGAGGTGCGGGTCGACGGGATCCGGGTGCACGCGATCAACCCCGACGGCGTCGCGACGGCCCTGCTCGACACGATGGAGCCGCGGGCGCGGGCCCTCGTCCGCTCCGGCGTGCTGCTCACCCCGGACCGCGTCGCCACCGAGCTGGTCGGTCTGTTCGGCACCGGTCGCGTCTACAAGACTGTCCCCGGCTGGCGCGGCGCGATGATGCGGCTGACCGCCCTGGCCCCCGGCCCGCTGCTGCGCGCCGCGCCCCTGATGCAGGCGATCGGCGCCCGCAAGACACGGTAGGAGCGGCGGGAGCGGCACCTAGGAGCTGTAGCCGCCCAGCTCCCCCAGCCCCCGGCGGCGCTCCCGCTCGCGCAGCACCCGCTGCCGGGCGTCGTGGTCGCGCATCCGCCTCGGGTAGCCGACGAGCTGGACGTCGTAGACCGGGATCTTCAGTGACCGGGCGAGCTTGCGGGCGCCGTCCGGACCGGCGACCCGGCGCCGCGTCCACGCCCCGTCCTTGGCGACGAGGATCATCGTCGTCTCGGTCACGGCGGTGCGGGGCTCGACGAACGCCTCGACGCCCTCGCGCACCGCCGCCCAGGCGCGCAGGTGCTCGGCGTCCTCGGCCGCGGCACCACGCCGCCCACCGGCGCGCTTGCGGCCGAACAGTCCCATGAGCCCTCCGCTCCCTCGACGGTCACCCACCCAACGCGCGACCTGTCCGGATTTCTCCCGGACCTGTTCCAGCGACTGCGGTCGCCGAGTGACAAGATGGGGCCGCCCGGACGGAGCACCGGGTCACCGACGCCGCGAGTGAGGAGAACGGACGTGCCCGAACGGACTGCCGATCTGGTGATCCTCGGCGGTGGCTCCGGTGGTTACGCGTGCGCCCTGCGGGCCGCCGAGCTGGGCATGTCGGTGGTGCTGGTCGAGAAGGACAAGCTCGGCGGCACCTGCCTGCACCGCGGCTGCATCCCCACCAAGGCCCTGCTCCACGCGGCCGAGGTCGCCGACGCCGCCCGCGACGGCGCCAAGGTCGGCGTGCTCTCCCAGCTCATCGGCATCGACATGGCCGGGGTCAACACCTACAAGGACGGCGTCGTCGGCCGCCTCTACAAGGGCCTGCAGGGCCTGGTGAAGTCCCGCAAGATCGAGCTCGTCGAGGGCGCCGGCACCTTCCGCGGACCGCGCTCGGTCGAGGTGGACGGCACCACCTACACCGGGCGGAACGTCGTGCTGGCCACCGGCTCGTACTCCAAGACCCTGCCCGGGCTGGAGATCGGCGGCCGGGTCGTCACCTCCGACCAGGCCCTCACCCTCGAGGACGTCCCGCAGCGGGTCGTCGTGCTCGGCGGCGGCGTGATCGGCGTCGAGTTCGCCTCCGTGTGGCGCTCCTTCGGCGCGGAGGTCACCGTCGTCGAAGCCCTGCCCCGGCTGGTCGCAGGCGAGGACGAGTTCGCCTCCAAGCTCCTCGAACGCGCCTTCCGCCGCCGCAAGATCACCGCCAAGACCGGGGTCAAGTTCACCGGCGCCAAGCAGAAGGGCGACACCGTCACCGTCTCCCTCGAGTCCGGCGAGGAGATCGAGGCCGACCTGCTGCTCGTCGCCGTCGGACGCGGCCCGAACACCACCGGCCACGGCTACGACGACGCCGGGCTGGCCATGGACCGCGGGTTCGTCACCACCGACGAGCGGCTGCGCACCAACCTCGACGGCGTCTACGCCGTCGGCGACATCGTGCCCGGCCTGCAGCTCGCCCACCGCGGCTTCGCGCAGGGCATCTTCGTGGCCGAGGACATCGCCGGGCTCGACCCGGCCCCGATCGACGAGGCCGGCATCCCGCGGGTCACCTACTGCGAGCCCGAGGTCGCCTCGGTGGGGCTCACCGAGGCGCAGGCCAAGGACGAGTTCGGGGAGATCGAGACCCTGACCTACGACCTGGGCGGCAACGGCAAGTCCCAGATCCTGCAGACCTCCGGCGCGATCAAGCTGGTGCGCGCGAAGGACGGCCCGGTGGTCGGGATCCACATGGTCGGCGCCCGCGTCGGCGAACTCATCGGCGAGGCCCAGCTCGTCTACAACTGGGAAGCGGAGCCCGGTGACGTCGCCCCGCTCGTCCACGCCCACCCCACCCAGAACGAGGCGTTCGGCGAGGCACACCTCGCCCTGGCCGGCAAACCCCTGCACACCCACGGCTGAGGTCTCGAACAGACCACACCACCGCACGTCGAAAGAGGATCCGAGCAGACATGGCCTTCTCCGTCCAGATGCCCGCCCTCGGTGAGAGCGTCACCGAAGGCACCGTCACCCGCTGGCTCAAGGCGGAGGGCGACACCGTCGAGGTCGACGAGCCGCTGCTCGAGGTCTCCACCGACAAGGTCGACACCGAGATCCCGTCCCCGGTCGCCGGCGTGCTGCAGAAGATCGTGGCCGGCGAGGACGAGACCGTCGAGGTCGGCGGCGAGCTCGCCGTCATCGGCGACGCCGGCTCCGACGAGGGGTCCGCGCAGCCCGAGGCCCAGCCGCAGTCCGAGGCCGCCGAGCCCGAGGCGGAGCCGGAGCCCGCCGAGGAGCCGCAGGAGGCGCCGCAGGCCGAGGAGCCGCAGGAGGCCCCGAAGGCCTCGACCGGCAAGTCCTCCGGCGGCGGCACCCCGGTCACCATGCCCGAGCTGGGCGAGTCCGTCACCGAGGGCACCGTGACCCGCTGGCTCAAGCAGGTCGGCGACACCGTCGAGGTCGACGAGCCGCTGCTCGAGGTCTCCACCGACAAGGTCGACACCGAGATCCCGTCGCCGGTCGCCGGCACGGTCCTCGAGCTGTCGGTCGGTGAGGACGACACCGTCGAGGTCGGCGGCCGGCTGGCGGTCATCGGCGACGCCGACGCCGCGTCCGCCCCGGCCGAGGAGACGCAGCCGGAGCCCCCGAAGCAGGAGGCCCCCAAGCAGGAGGCCCCCAAGCAGGAGGCCCCGAAGGAGCCCGTCGAGGAGGAGCAGGCCGCCGCGGAGCCGGCGAAGCCGGAGACCGAGGACACCGCCCGCGCCGCCGAGACCGCGCCGGCCCCGTCGGGCAACGGCAAGGCCGAGACCAAGGGCACCTCCGCCCCGCCGTACGTCACCCCGCTGGTCCGCAAGCTGGCCGCGGAGCACGGCGTGGACCTCGACACCCTCGAGGGCTCGGGCGTCGGCGGTCGCATCCGCAAGCAGGACGTCCTCGCCGCCGCCGAGGCCGCGAAGGCCCCGGAGCCCGCCGCGGCCCCGCAGCAGCCGGCCGCCGCCGCGCCGAGCGCTCCGACCGGCGCCCCGAAGGAGCCCACGAAGGTGCCGGCGCGCGCCGCCGACGGGCCCCAGCCGGGCACCACGGTGAAGATGCCGCGCCTGCGCCAGGTCATCGCCCAGCGCATGACCGAGTCGCTCAAGGTCTCGGCGCAGCTGACCACCGTGCAGGAGGTCGACGTCACCCGGATCGCCAAGCTGCGGGCCCGGGCGAAGGCGGCCTTCGAGCAGCGCGAGGGCGTCAAGCTCACCTACCTGCCGTTCTTCGCGAAGGCCACGGTCGAGGCCCTCAAGGCCTTCCCGGCCGTCAACGCCTCGATCTCCGAGGACGGCAAGCAGATCGAGTACCACGGCAACGTCCACCTGGCGATCGCCGTCGACACCCCGCGCGGCCTGCTCGTCCCGGTGATCAAGAACGCCGAGGACCTGTCGCTGGCGGGGATCGCCCGCAAGATCGCCGACGTCGCGGCCCGCACCCGCAACAACACGATCAAGCCCGACGAGCTGTCCGGCGGCACCTTCACGATCACCAACATCGGCAGCGCCGGCGCGCTGTTCGACACGCCGATCATCAACCAGCCGCAGGTCGCGATCCTCGGCACCGGCGCGATCGCGAAGGAGCCGAAGGTCGTGGCCGGCCCGGACGGCGAGGACGTCATCGCCGTGCGGTCCGTCTGCTACCTGCCGCTGACCTACGACCACCGGATCGTCGACGGCGCCGACGCCGGCCGGTTCGTCAGCGCGATCCGCGCCCGGCTCGAGGAGGGCGCGTTCGAGGCCGAGCTCGGCCTCTGACGCCCGCCGCAACGTCACATCCGGAGGGGTCCCGCAGGTCGCGGGGCCCCTCCGGCCGTTCTCACGCACCCGTGTCGGCGTGCCCGGGTCGCGCGCTCCGGCCGGGTTCGGAAGGATCCGGGCCGTGCGCGTCGTCGTCGCCGGTTCGTCCGGCCTGATCGGAACCGCCCTGGTCGCCGGCCTCCGGGAGGCGGGCCACGAGGTCGTGCGGCTGGTCCGCCGCGCCCCGTCGGCCCCGGACGAGCGGGGCTGGGACCCGCCGTCGGGGGCGATCGACGAGGGCGCCCTCGACGGGGCCGACGCCGTGGTGAGCCTCGGCGGCGTCGGGATCGCCGACCGGCCGTGGAGCGGCGCGCGCAAGCAGGCCATCCGGGACAGCCGCAACGTCCCGACGGAGGTGCTGGCAACGGCCGTCGCCCGGGCCGGCGTCCCGGCCTTCGTCAGCGGCTCCGCGGTCGGCTACTACGGCGACGCCGGGCCGGACGAGATCGACGAGTCCGCGCCGTCGGGCGAGGGGTTCCTGGCCGAGGTCTGCCGGGACTGGGAGGCGGCCACCGCCCCGGCCGCGGACGCCGGCGCCCGGGTGGTCCGCCTGCGCACGGGCCTGGTCCTGTCGCCGGCGGGCGGGCTGCTGGCGCTGATGCGCCCGGTGTGGAAGGCGTTCCTGGGCGCGCGGATCGGCAGCGGCGAGCAGTACATGCCCTGGGTCTCGCTCGACGACGAGGTCGCGGCCATCCGGTTCGCCGTCGAGCACGACGCGCTGAGCGGCCCGGTCAACGTCACCGGGCCCACGCCCGTGACCAACAAGGTCCTGACCCAGACCCTCGCGAGCGCCGTCGGGCGGCCCGCGCCGCTGGTCGTCCCGGCCTTCGCGGTGAGCACCGTGCTCGGCGACATGGGCCGCGAGATGCTGCTGTTCTCGCAGCGGGCCGTGCCGCGCGCGCTGCTCGGCGCCGGCTTCACGTTCCGGCACACCACCCTCGCCGACGCGCTCTCCGCCGCCGTCCGGGCATGAGCCCGGACACGGACGTCGCCGTCGTCGGGGCGGGGATCGCCGGGCTGCGGGCCGCGCGGATCCTGCGCCGCCGCGGGCTCGACGTCACGGTCCTCGAGGCCGCCGACCGGGTCGGCGGCCGGATCGCGACGGACGTCGTCGACGGCTTCCGCTGCGACCGCGGCTTCCAGGTGCTCAACACCGCCTACCCCGCGCTGCGCACGGTCCTCGGGCCGGACGGGCCGGAGTCGCTGGCCATGCGGCCGTTCGTCCCGGGCGCGGCGATCCGGGCCGCCGACGGCTCGCTGCGCCGGTTCGTCAACCCGCTGCGCAGCCCGACCGGCACGCCCGCCTCGCTGCGCGCGCTTCCGCCCGCGGACCTGGCGAGACTCGCCGCGTGGACCGCCCGCGTGCTCGCGACCCCGCCGGGGCGCACCGCCCTCCGCACGGCCCGGTCGGCGGCCGCGGACCTGGCCGCCGCCGGGCTGGGCGGCACCGCCACCGAGACGTTCCTCCGGCCGTTCCTCTCCGGTGTGCTCGCCGACCGCGAGCTCGCGACGAGCGAGGGCTTCGTCCGGCTGGTGTGGCGTAGCTTCGCCCTCGGCCGGATCTTCGTGCCGGCCGACGGCATGGAGGCCCTCCCCCGGCGCCTGGCCGCCGGGGTACCGGTCCGGCTGGACACGCCGGTCGAGGCCGTGGCCGGCGGGCCCACCCCGGTCGTCCGGACGGCGGGCGGCGAGGTCACCGCCCGCGCCGTGGTCGTGGCGACGGACGCGGCCACCGCCGCGCGGCTGCTCCCCGGCCTCACCGCACCGGAGACCCACACGCTCACGACCTGGTACCACACCGTGCCGGAGCCTCCGGCCGACGAACCGGTCCTGCACCTCGACGGGACCGGCGGGCCCGTCGCCAACACCGTCGTCCTCACGGCGGCGGCCCCGGAGTACTCGGCTTCCGGCCGCCCGCTGGTGTCCTCGACGGTCGTCGGTCCGGCGATCCCCGAGCCCGAGGTGCGCCGCGAGCTGGCCCGGATCTACGGCACCGGTACGGACGACTGGGAGCTCGTGCACACCGCCGAGGTGCGCGGGGCGCTGCCCGCCTTCCTCCCCGGCCGCCCGGTGCGCAGCGGGGTGGCGCTCGGCGACGGGCTGTACGTGTGCGGGGACCACCGGGACACCCCGTCGACGCAGGGCGCCCTGGTCAGCGGGCGGCGGGCGGCCGCGGAGGTGCTGCGGGCCCTCGCCTGAGCGGCGGCTGTGACGTCCCCGTGGTGTGACCACACCCGCCCTGCCGCGCCGGGACGCGGGCGTACTCTGGGCCGGTGGCCAGCCAGGGAACCTCGTGCCGCCGCTCCCCCAACCCCGTTCGGGTGGACCTGCTCGGCACGGTCGACTACCTCACCGCCTGGGACGTCCAGCGCGCCAACGCCGAGGCGCGGCGTTCCGGCACCGGACCGGACGTGCTCATGCTCCTCGAGCACCCGTCGGTGTACACCGCGGGCAAGCGGACCCGCCCCGAGGACCGTCCGACGGACGGCAGCCCCGTCATCGACGTCGACCGCGGCGGGCGGATCACCTGGCACGGCCCGGGTCAGCTCGTCGGCTACCCGATCGTCTCGCTGGGCGAGCCCCTCGACGTCGTCGACTACGTGCGGCGGTTGGAGGAGGCCCTGATCGCGGTCTGCCACGGCCTCGGCGTGAGCACCGCCGGCCGGGTCGACGGCCGCAGCGGCGTGTGGCTCCCGGCCGACGACCTGCGCCCCGAGCGCAAGATCGCCGCCATCGGCGTCCGGGTGCAGGGCGGCGTGACGCTGCACGGCTTCGCCCTCAACTGCGATCCCGACCTCGCCGAGTTCGGCCGGATCGTGCCCTGCGGGATCACCGACGCCGGCGTGACCTCGCTGTCCGCCGAGCTGGGCCGCGAGGTGACCACGGACGAGGTGCTCGCGAGCGTCACGGACGCGGTGCTCGCCGCCCTCGAGGGCGCCCTGCCGGTCCGCGACCACGTCGTCGCGCGGCGCGAGGTCCCGGTCGCCGCGGACGTCGCCGGCCTGGACCTGCAGCTGCACCCCTCGCTCCACTGACCCCGTGAGTGGCGATGGTCGCTCGGGGGGGACACGCCCCGACACGCCGGATGAGAAGCAACCAGCAACCCCCCGACGGCCCCGGT
>NZ_JBEZDN010000024.1:9460-34518 GCF_040648315.1 Pseudonocardia sp. NPDC049154 | reverse complement strand
AATCTCCCCACACTCCCCCCCCACCCCCCGCCCCACCTTTCTGGGGGTGGGGCGCGCGCCCCCCCCCCGCCACTCACGACGGGATCAGCCGAGACCAGCGCCCACGGTCCGCTCGACGGGCGCCCCGCCGAAGTCGCCGGTGCGGCGCAGCTTCTGCCACTTCAGCCGGATGCCCGCCAGGGCGGTCATGATCGACTGGATGAGCACCGCGTACATCAGCTGCCGGTAGACGATCTGCTGGAAGGGCAGCAGCCACAGCACCCTGATCTTCTCGCGCTCCAGCCGGAACGCGTAGACCGCGGCGAACAGCTGGATCAGCTGCACGCCGCCCCAGGCCAGCAGCGTGGTCACGGGGTCGAGGAAGAACAGGCCGTAGACCAGGAACACGTCGACCAGCGGTGCGAGCAGCGGCAGCACCACCTGGAACAGCGCGATGTTCAGCAGCCCGACGCGGCCGAAGTGCCCCGCCGGCCCGCGCGCCACGACCGACGCGCGGTGCTTCCACATCGACTGGATGGTCCCGTAGCTCCAGCGGTAGCGCTGCCGCCACAGCTGGCCCAGGGTGCCGGGCGCCTCGGTCCAGGCGCGGGCGCGCTCCTCGTAGACCACGCGCCAGCCGGCCCGGCACAGCGCCATCGTGAGGTCCGTGTCCTCGGCGAGGGTGTCGTCGCTGACGCCGCCGACCTCGATCAGGGCGGCGCGGCGGAACGCGCCCACCGCGCCGGGCACGGTGGTCATGCAGCGCCACAGGTCGTAGACGCGGCGGTCGAGGTTGAAACCCATCACGTACTCGATGTGCTGCCAGCGCGACACGAGGCTGCGCCGGTTGGCGACCTTCGCGTTGCCCGCCACCGCGCCGACCTCGGGCCGGACGAAGGGCTGCACCAGGGTCCCGACCGTCGTCGGCTCGAACACGGTGTCGCCGTCGATCATCACGACGATCTCGTGGCGCGCCGCCCGGATGCCGGCGTTCAGCGCGGCCGGCTTGCCGCCGTTGGGCTGCCGGATCACGCGCACCCCGGGCAGGCCGAGCCGCTCGACGATGTCCGGCGTCCCGTCCGTCGAGCCGTCGTCCACCACGATGATCTCGACGGGATGGTCGCTCGCCACCAGGGAGCGCACCGTGTGCTCGATGCACTCCTTCTCGTTGTAGGCGGGCACCACGACGGACACGGGGTCGGTGAACCACGGGCCGCTGCGGCTGCGGGTGGCGAGGCGGCTCTGCTTCGCGTGCCGGCGGGCGACCACGACCATGATCGCCAGCCGGGCGACGACCAGCGCGCCGACCAGCAGGAGCAGCCACTCCAGCCCACGGACGATGTAGGTCGAGACGCCCGCGGCGCCGACCAGGATCATGCCGAAGATCCGGTCCCAGGTGTCGGCCGGCGTGTTCGCCGTCGGCAGGCCCAGGCCCTCGCTCACCGTCGTGAACCGCCAGCCCTGCGCCTGCAGCTGCGGGATCAGCCGGTCCAGGGCGGCGACGGTCTGCGCCCGGTCGCCGCCGGCGTCGTGCAGCAGCAGCGCGCCACCGGCGTCGGAGCTCGGGGTGGAGGCCTTCTCGATGACGTCGACGCCCTTGCGCTCCCAGTCGCGGCTGTCGAAGTCCGTCAGCGCGGTGACGTACCCGCGCTCGCCCAGCTCCCGCACGACCTCGTACTCGGTGTTCGTGAGCGCGTCGGAGCGCGAGGAGTACGGCGGCCGCACGAGGTACGAGATCTCGCCGGTGGCGCCCGCGAGAGCCAGCTGGGTGAGGGTCAGCTCGCGGTCGATCCGGTTCGTCGACGCCTCGGCCAGGTTCGGGTGGGTGAAGGTGTGCAACCCGATCTCGGACCCGGTGGCGCGCATCTCCCGGACCAGGTCGGGGTGCTGCGCGGCCAGCGAGCCGAGCACGAAGAACGTGCCCGGGACCTGGTACTTCTCCAGGACCTCGAGGATCTGCGGGGTCCACTCGGGGTCCGGGCCGTCGTCGAAGGTCAGGGCGATCGTCTTCGCCGGGTAGCTCAGGGTGCGGACGGGGTCGTGGATGGTGTCGATCGCCGACCCGCCGTCGTGCACGGCGACGGGCACCTGGTCGTCGGGGCCCCGCTGGAGGTGGCCCTCCGCGTCGGAGGAGGTCTTGGCGGTCAGGACGCCGTTGAGGAGGAGCACGGCGACGAAGGTCGCGAGCACCACCACGGCGACGATGAACTTGCCGACGGAGAACCCGCTCCCGCGCCTGCGGATGCGACTGGGCATGTCCTGCGTGCTCCTAGGCCGGGAGGACCGGGGTCGTGGTGGTGGGCACGACCGTGGTCGTGGCCGGCGGGGCCGTGGTGGTCGGCGCGACGGTGGTGGTGACCGGCGGCTTCGTGGCGGCCGGCGGCTTCGTCGTCGCCGGCGGCTTGGTGGTCGCCGGCGGGTTCGTCGTCGCGGGCGGGTTCGTCGTCGCCGGCGGGTTGGTGGTGGCCGGCGGGTTCGTGGTGGCCGGCGGGGGCGTGGTCGTGCCCGGCGGGGTGTCCGGGCCGCCCTCGGTGTTCGGCGGGGTCGTCGGCGCAGGCGTCGTCGGGACCGGCGCGGCCGGGTCGACCGGGACCGGGGCACCCGGCACGGGAGCAGCCGGGACCGGCGCCGCCGGGGCGCCCGCGTCGGGGGCGGGGGCCGGGGCGAGCGGGGCCGCGGGCAGGCCGGCGAGCGGGGCGATGACACCGGCGGCGCCGCCGGTCGTCGTCCCGCCGGTGGTCCCCGTCGCGGTGGTGGTGACGTCGCCGATCAAGCCGCCCTGGGAGGGCGGCGCCTCCGGGCGCAGCTCCCCCTCGGTGTCGTCCGCGGCCTGCGCCTCGGGCACGGGCAGCAGGTCGCCGAGCACGGGGATGTCGAGCATGGGCGTGCGCTGCCCGGCGGCCAGGCTCGTCCCGACGACGACCAGGAACACCAGGCACATCGAGACCAGCCCGTACACGACCATCCGGATCCGGCGCTGGCGCCGGCCGGTGCCGTCGACGAACACCGGGCCCCGCTCGGGGACCTCCCGGTACGCGAGGGTGCCGTCGTCGATCATCGGGGACCTTCCTGGGAGGACGCGGCCGCCGCGTCGCGGGCGGCCAGGGTGAAGGCGAAGGGCGACTGCGCGATGCCGCTGCAGTCGAAGGAGGCGGTGGGGCGGTCGGGGCAACCGCCGTTGTCGCGGCCGACGGACCAGAAGCCGACGGTGCCGAGGCCGCGTCCGCGGGCGTCGCGGACCACGGCGGTGGCGTCGTCGAGCGTGGTGACGGCACCGAGGTCGGTGCGCCCGAGCATGAACACGACGCCGGTGCGGGCCGCGACGGCGGCCTCGTCGGAGCCCGACCAGACCTCGCCGAGCTGACCGAGGACCGTGTCCGTGGCGCCGGTCATCGCGTCGGCCCAGGACCCGGTGTAGGGGAAGTTCATGATCATGGCGTCGACGCGGGCGTCGACCCCGGCCCGGTCGGCCGCCCGGACGAGGTCGACGGCGGAGGAGGTGAGGCCGCGCTCGGTGTCGTCGACCTTGAGGGTCAGCGTGACGGTGGCGTGCCGCTCGTCCTGCACGGTCCGCAGCGCCTCGACGACGGTGGCGACGGGGACGTCCGCCTCGACGTCGACGACGAGCTCGGAGCTGCCGACCGCGTCGAGCGCCGCGCCGTAGGCGCGGGCCAGGGACGGGGCGTCGGGGCAGGCGCTCTCGAGGTAGGTGCCCGTGGCGCCGCCGGTGGCGACGGCGACGGCGCCGCCGCGGTCGGTGAGGTCCCGCGCGGCCGCCACGACGGCGGGCGCGGTCACGGGCTGGGTGCCGCCCCACGTGGGAGTGCAGCCGTCGGCCCCGGCGAGGACGAAGCCGAGGACGGCGTCGGTGACCCCGCTGGCGTCGGCCATGGCGGGGAGCGGGGAGGGCGCGAGCGACGCGTCGACGTACGGCAGCACGCGCGTGCCCGACCCTGTGGTGCCGGCGGCGGCAGCGGTGCCGGCAGGGCTCCCGGCCGAGCCCTCCCCCGTCGGCCCCGACCCGCACGCCGCGAGGAGCAGCGCCGGGAGGGCGAGGAGGGTGAGCAGGGCCGGATGGCGTCCTGGGCGGGAGTGCTTGCGCACGAGCAGGTGTTCCCTCGTCCGATCGAACCAGTACTACGAACGGCCTACTCCGTTGCTCCGAGAGTTCACGGAGAGTGGCCACTCTTGCGTCTGGCAATCGACCGAGGGAACGCGCCCGTTACGGACGGTTCATCACGGAGTGATGACGGAGCGATGTTCCGCGCCGAACGGTCCCCGCGCGGGGCTCAGAGGAGGTGGGAGGCGATGAGCTCCAGATGGTCGAGATCACCGAGGTCCAGAACCTGGAGGTACACGCGGGTGATGCCGGTCCGCTCCGCCCACTGCCCCAGCCGGTCGGCGACCTCCTCCGGGGAGCCCGCGAGCCCGTTGGCCCGGAGCTCGTCGACCTCGCGGCCGATGGCCAGCGCCCGGGCCCTCACCTGTTCCTCCGTCCGGCCCACGCAGACCACCTGGGCGATGGAGCGGACGATCTCCTTCGGGTCCCGACCCGCCGCGGCGCAGGCCTCGTCCACCCTGCCGAACTGCGCGGCGACGTCGTCCATCGACGAGAACGGGACGTTGAACTCCGAGGCGAACCGCGCGGCAAGCGCCGGGGTGCGCTGCTTCCCCTTGCCCCCGACGATCACCGGCGGGCCGGGCTGCTGGACGGGCTTGGGCAGCGCCGGCGAGTCGGTGACGGTGTAGTGGTCGCCGGAGTACTCGAAACGCTCCCCCGGCAACGTGCCCCACAGCCCGGTGACGATCTCCAGCTGCTCGGTGAGCCGGTCGAAGCGCTCCCGCAGGGGCGGGAAGGGGATGCCGTAGGCGGCGTGCTCCGCCTCGAACCAGCCCGTGCCCAGGCCGAGCTCCACCCGCCCGCCGGACATCCGGTCCACCTGCGCCACCGAGACCGCCAGCGGCCCGGGCAGCCGGAAGGTGGCCGACGACACGAGCGTGCCGAGGCGGATCCGGGACGTCTCGCGGGCCAGCCCGGCGAGCGTCAGCCAGGCGTCCGTCGGACCGGGCTCGCCGCTGCCCCCCATCGCCAGGTAGTGGTCGGAGCGGAAGAAGGCGTCGAAACCGGCCTCCTCCGCGGTCCTCGCGACCCTGAGGAGGTCGTCGTAGTCGGCACCCTGCTGCGGTTCGGTGAAGATCCGGAGGTCCACGGCGGGCAACGCTAGCCCGGGCCGCGCCGAGCCGCCGGACCGCCGCCGACCTGCCCGACCACACCGGACGCCGTTGCTCGTCACCGGTGCGACGTCGGGCCTCGGGCGGGCGTCCGCCGAAGCGCCGACCGCGGCCGTGGCGCGGGTGCTGCCGACGGCGGCGGAGACGGGCGTCACGCCTGATCCCGGGGCGTAGGCTGGTCGCCGTGACGATCGCTCCGGAAGGCCGCAAGCTGCTCCGTCTCGAGGTCCGCAACGCCGAGACCCCCATCGAGCGCAAGCCCTCCTGGATCCGCACCAAGGCGCGCACCGGCCCGCAGTACACCGAGCTCAAGGGCCTGGTCCGCGCCGGCGGCCTGCACACCGTGTGCGAGGAGGCCGGCTGCCCCAACATCTACGAGTGCTGGGAGGACCGCGAGGCCACCTTCCTCATCGGCGGCGAGCAGTGCACCCGGCGCTGCGACTTCTGCCAGATCGACACCGGCAAGCCCGCCGACCTGGACCGCGACGAGCCCCGCCGCGTCGCCGAGTCCGTGCAGCAGATGGGCCTGCGCTACTCCACCGTCACCGGCGTCGCCCGCGACGACCTGCCCGACGGCGGCGCCTGGCTCTACGCCGAGACCGTCCGCCAGATCCACGCGCTCAACCCGGGTACCGGCGTCGAGCTGCTGATCCCGGACTTCAACGCCAAGCCCGAACAGCTGGCCGAGGTGTTCGAGTCCCGCCCCGAGGTGCTCGCGCACAACCTCGAGACCGTGCCGCGGATCTTCAAGCGGATCCGCCCGGCCTTCCGCTACTCGCGGTCCCTGCAGGTGCTCACCGCCGCGCGCGAGGACGGCCTGGTCACCAAGTCCAACCTCATCCTCGGCATGGGCGAGACCCCCGACGAGGTCACCGCCGCGCTGGCCGACCTGCACGACGCGGGTTGCGAGATCATCACGATCACCCAGTACCTGCGCCCGTCCAAGCGCCACCACCCCGTCGAGCGCTGGGTCAAGCCCGAGGAGTTCGTCGAGCACGCCGAGACCGCCGAGAAGATCGGCTTCGCCGGCGTGATGGCCGGACCCCTGGTGCGGTCGTCGTACCGGGCCGGGCGGCTCTACGCCCAGACCGTCGCGCACCGCGGCCAGGAGCTCTCCCCCGAGCTCGCGCACCTCGCGGCGGAGGCCCCGGCGGCCCAGGAGGCCCGCTCCCTGCTCGCCCGCAGCTGACGTCCGCGGATCCTCGCGGCGCGACCCGGCCCTCGGGACGTATCCTGGCCCGCATGGCCGGCAAGCCCGACAAGGAGACTCAGAAGCGCCTGAAGGCGGAGAAGCGCGCGGCGTCCAAGCAGCGGCGTGCGCAGATCTGGCAGGCGTTCCAGATGCAGCGCAAGCAGGACAAGCTCCTGCTGCCGCTGATGATCGGGTCGGTGGTGGGCGCGGCCGTCGTCGCGTTCCTGATCGGGCTGATCTTCGGCCTGCAGTGGATCTTCCTGGTCTTCGGCGTCGCGATCGGCGTGATGATCGCGATCAGCATCTTCGGCCGCCGGGTCCAGCGCACCGTGTACGCCCAGGCCGACGGGCAGCCGGGCGCTGCGGGCTGGGCGCTCGACCAGCTGCGCGGGCAGTGGCGGGTGACCCAGGGCGTCGCCGGCACTACGCACCTCGACGCCGTGCACCGGGTCGTCGGCCGGCCGGGCGTCGTCCTCGTGGCCGAGGGCGCGCCGCACCGGGTCAAGTCGCTGCTGGCGCAGGAGAAGAAGCGCACCGCGCGGGTCGTCGGCCAGACCCCGATCTACGACGTCGTCGTGGGCAACGAGGAGGGCCAGGTCCCCCTCAAGGGTTTGCAGCGGCACATGATGAAGCTGCCGCGCAACATCAGCGCCGCCGAGATGGACTCGCTCGACGCGCGGCTCGCCGCGCTCGGCAACCGTGCCGCGGCGCTGCCCAAGGGCCCGATGCCCCAGGGCGCCAAGATGCGCAGCGTGCAGCGCACCGTGCGCCGCCGCTGACCCCCGACGCACCGCGGCCGGGATCCGGATCGGGTCCCGGCCGCCGTCGTTCTCGGGCTGATCCTCAGGCGCGGGAGCGGATCACGATGGTCTGCGAGGCGCGGTCGTGCCAGCCGCGGCCGTCCGCGTCCCGGATGACCGCCGGCAGGACCAGGCCGAGCAGGACCGTCCGCAGGATCGTGCGGAAGCCGACGGTCGCGGCCATGTCCACCCGGGCGACCCGGATGCCGACGGCGACCATCCCCGGCGTCATGCCGAAGAGGGCTGTCGGGATCACGGTGAGCACGAACCAGACCGCCCAGACCCACCAGCCGATGGCCGAGCCGCCCAGTGCGTCGAGCCCCATGACGGCCAGGGTGAGGGCGTACGCGAGCAGCCAGTCGACCGTGACGCCGAGCAGCCGCCTGCCGAACCCGGCGACCGCACCCATGCCTTCCGCCGGAAGGCCGAACCGCTCACCCGGGTGACCCTGGTCGTGCGCGGACGGTGAACCCGCCGTCCAGGAGTCGAGGAACCCCGCCATGAGCCCTACCCTAGTTGTCCCATGTGAGAGAGGACGCGATCCGGGCCCGTTAACGTCTGTGAAACCCGCGAGTGATGAACGGGCAACACGGCAGCCATACCGTCGCGGCCAATCCAGAGGACGATCGAAGGAGCCAGCGCGCGTGTTCAACAACTCCGAAGAGGTACTCAAGTACATCTCGGACGAGAAGGTCGAGTACGTCGACATCAGGTTCTGCGACCTGCCCGGCGTGATGCAGCACCTCACCGTCCCCGCCTCCACCGCCGGTGACCTGCTCGAGAACGGCGCCGCCTTCGACGGCTCGTCGGTCCGCGGGTTCCAGGCCATCAACGAGTCGGACATGGCCCTGCTGCCGGACTCGGCGACCGCGCGGCTGGACCCGTTCCGCAAGCACAAGACCCTCAACATCAACTTCTTCGTGCACGACCCGATCACGGGCGAGCCGTACTCCCGCGACCCGCGCAACATCGCGCGCAAGGCGGAGGAGTACCTGGCCGCGTCGGGCATCGCCGACACCGCCTACATGGCGCCCGAGGCCGAGTTCTACGTGTTCGACTCGATCCGCTTCGGCTCGAACCCGCACGAGACCTACCACCACATCGACTCCTCCGAGGGCTGGTGGAACACCGGCCGCGAGGAGGACGGCGGCAACCTCGGCTACAAGGTCAACTACAAGGGCGGGTACTTCCCCGTCCCGCCGGTGGACCACTACGCCGACCTGCGCGCCGACATCGTGTCGACGATGATCGACTCCGGCTTCACCGTGGAGCGCGAGCACCACGAGGTCGGCACCGCCGGCCAGGCGGAGATCAACTACAAGTTCGACACGCTGCTCCACGCGGCGGACGACATCATGCTGTTCAAGTACATCGTCAAGAACGTGGCCTGGCAGGCGGGCAAGACCGCCACCTTCATGCCGAAGCCGCTCTTCGGCGACAACGGCTCGGGCATGCACGTGCACCAGTCGCTGTGGAAGGACGGCCAGCCGCTGTTCCACGACGAGTCCGGCTACGGCGGGCTCTCGGACACCGCGCGCTACTACATCGGCGGCCTGCTGCACCACGCGCCGTCGCTGCTGGCCTTCACCAACCCGACGGTGAACTCGTACCACCGCCTGGTGCCGGGCTTCGAGGCGCCGGTCAACCTGGTCTACTCGGCCCGCAACCGCTCGGCCTGCATCCGGATCCCGCTGTCCGGCGACAGCCCGAAGGCCAAGCGCATCGAGTTCCGCTGCCCCGACTCGTCCGGCAACCCGTACCTGGCCTTCTCGGCCATGCTGATGGCCGGCCTCGACGGCATCAAGAACAAGATCGAGCCGGCCGCCCCGGTCGACAAGGACCTCTACGAGCTCCCGCCGGAGGAGCTCAAGGACATCGCGCAGGTCCCGGCCTCGCTCGGTGCGGTCATCGACAAGCTCGAGGAGGACCACGACTACCTGCTCGAGGGCGGCGTGTTCACCCCGGACCTGATCGAGACCTGGATCTCCTACAAGCGGGAGAACGAGATCGACCCGCTGCGGCTGCGCCCGCACCCGTACGAGTTCGCGCTGTACTACGACGTCTGATCGCGTCGACGTGGCCTGACCTGCGGGTACGCGGTCAGGCCGCGGCGGTCGGATGGTCGGCCCAGGCGACGGCCCGTGCACCCCTTTCCGCTGGGGTGGCGGGCCGTCGCCGCGTTCTCGGGTTCGTGCGGTGGCGCCGCGCTCAGGGTTCCGCGAGGCCGGCCGGGCGGGAGCGGGTCAGCGCGACGCCGGCCAGGATCAGCACTCCCCCGGCCAGCTGGACCGCCGCGGGGACCTCGCCCAGGAGCAGCCAGCTCGCCACCGCCGACGCGACGACCTCCAGCAACGCCACGAGCGAGCCCCGCGCCGCCCCGATGCGCCGGATGGCCAGCACGCCGGTCAGGTAGGCGACGACCGTCGAGACCAGCACGAGCAGGCCGGCCGCGACCACCCAGCCGACGTCGGCGCCGGCGAGGACCACCGGCCCGTCGGGCGGGGTGGTCACCACCAGCGGCAGCAGCCCGACCACGCCCAGCACGCCGACCACCACGGTGCCCACCGCCATCCCGACGCCCGCCAGCACCAGCGGCGGGGTCGTCGCGCCCGCGCGGTCGGCGAGCAGGAAGTAGCTCGCCTGACAGACCGCGGCGACCAGGCCCCACGCCAGGCCGGCCGGCGGCACCGCGGTGCCCGACCAGATCTGCACCACCAGCAGCAGCCCGGCGATCGCGACGGCCGCGCCGGCGAGGGTGCGGCGGCTCGGCGGCTGCCGGCGCACCACCCAGACCCAGGCGATGACCAGCACCGGGCCCAGGTACTCGAGGAGCAGCGCGATGCTCACCGGCATGTACCGGACGGCGTTGAAGAACGCGACCTGCACGCCGGCCATCGCCATCAGCCCGTAGAGCAGCAGCGCCGGGGCGTCGGACCGCAGCGCGGCGAGCACGCCGGGCCGCATCACGGCGAGCAGCACCAGCACGACGACGGCCGACCCGCCGATCCGGACGAACGCCGCCCCGGCGGAGGACCAGCCGGCGTCGATCAGCGCCTTCGCGAACGGGCCGGACAGCCCGAACGACACCGCCGACACGACGGCGAACGCGAGGCCGACCTGTGTCGCGCGACCGGCGGGATCGGTGGGCCGCGGGTCGTGCCCGGGCGTCACTCCGCGCCGGTGACGGCGACGAGGCCCGCGGCCTCGATCCCCGCCACGGCGGCGGCCTCGTCGTTGAGCGAGGCGTCGCCGGTTACGCCGACGGCCCCGAGCAGCGCGCCCTCGCCGTCGCGGACGAACACCCCGCCCGGGACGGAGAAGATCCTCCCGCCGGCCAGGTTCGCCACCGAGGTGAAGAACTCGGGCGAGTCGGCGGCGCGGGCGGCGATGGCGCGGTTGGTCATGCCCAGCGCCAGCACGCCGTTGGCCTTGGCGACGGCCAGGTCGGGCCGCAGGTAGCCGGACCCGTCCTGGCGGGCGAGGGCGACGATCGCCCCACCCGGGTCCAGGACGGCGACGGTCAGCGGGTTGAACCCCTGCTCGGTGCCGTGCGCGAGGGCGGCGTCGACGATCGTGCGGGCCTGCTCCAGCGAGATGCTCACGAGGGGCCAGCCTCTCAGACTCACCCGGTGCCTGACGACCGGGATCGAGGTCCTTCCTCCGCTCGCACACCCCGCCGGGCCCTCACACCTCCCGGGAGGGCGCGGTCAGGCGGCGGTGAGGGCGAAGACCGGGATGGTGCGGATGCCCTCGGTCTTCTTCTCGTAGTCGCCGAAGCCCGGCGCGGCCGCCTTGATCTTCTCCCAGACCTGGTCGCGCTCGGAGCCCGTGATCTCGGAGGCCTCGACGGTGAGCTCGCGGACGCCCTCGGAGGTGCCGAGGTCGACGGAGATGCGCGGGTTGGCCTTGAGGTTGTGGTACCAGGCGGGGTGCGACGGGGCGCCGGCGGCAGAGGCGACGATCAGGTAGCGGTCGCCGTCCTCGAAGTACACGAGCGGGCTGGTGCGGACCGCGCCGGACTTGGCCCCGACGTGGTGGACCAGGATCATCGGGGCGCCCTCGAAGGGCGGGCCGACCTTGCCGTCGTTCTCCTTGAACTCACGGATGACGCGGGCGTTGAAGTCCTCGGGCACTGCGTTCCTCTCGGCCGATCATGCTCAGGGCATGAAGACGATCACTGCGGCGGCCAGTGTGGCCCCCAGCCCGATCAAGCCGAACACCCCCGCCCACATTCCGCCCGGCACGCCCGTGATGGCGGCGAGCTGGTCGGCGTCGGAGGTCGTGGTACGGCGCCGGCGGCGGCCGCGCTGCAGCTCCCGCACCGCCCGCAGGCCCCCGAACAGCAGGAACCAGCACAGCGCGGCGGCGAAGGCGGCACGCCAGTCCGGGGACGCCCACGTCGCGACCGCGCCCAGCACACCGCCCGTCACGAGCACGGCGAACGCCCCGAACAGGTTGCGGATGTGGACGAGCGTCGCGCCCAGCAGCGCGACCCCGAGCCAGAGCAGCGCGCTCGTGTAGCCGGCCGCGACGAGCGCGGCGCCGCCCAGCCCGAGCAGCGGCGGGAAGACGTACCCGGCGAGGAACATCAGCACCACGCCCGGCCCGCGGCCCGCGCCCGTCGAGTGCGTGACGCCGGACGTGTCCGAGTGCAGCCGGATCCCGGCGAGCCCGCGTCCGACCAGCACCGCGACGAGCGCGTGCCCGCCCTCGTGCGCGATCGTCACGACCGTCCTGGTCATCCGCCAGGACACCGTCCACAGCACGACGAGCAGTGCGGCGGCCGCCGCGGCCAGCTCGGCGGGGCGCGCGGCGAGGCCGTCCACGATCGCGTCGAACACGCCCTGGACCTCGGATGGCAGCACGCGCCGAGTGTGGCAGCGCCGGCTGTGGGCGGGCTGAGGGCCCGAATACCTTGACCTTCCAGCCGCTGGAACCTCGAAGGTGGATCCCGTGACCGCGACGCACCACCGGACGGACCCCCTGCTGACGATCGGGCAGCTCGCCCGGCGCTCGGGGGTGCCCGTCCGCACCATCCGCTTCTGGTCGGACGAGGGCCTGCTGCCCGAGACCGACCGGAGCCCCGCCGGCTACCGGCGGTACGACGCGGCCGCCGTGGCCCGGCTCGATCTCGTCCGCACCCTCCGGGAGCTCGGGATGGGGCTGGACGACGTGCGGGAGGTGCTGCTGCGTCGCCGCCGCGTCGGCGAGGTGGCCGCCGCGCACGTGCGGGCCATCGACGAACGGATCCGCGCCCTGCGGGTGCAGCGTGCCGTGTGCACGCTGCTCGCCCGCAACGGCACGGATCCCGCACCGAGGGAGCTGAGACTGATGAACGACCTGGCCAGGCTGTCCGCCGAGGAGCGGCAGCGGATGATCGACGAGTTCGTGGCGGAGGCCTTCGCCGGCACCGACCCCGAGGCGCCCGGCGCGGGCATCGCCTCCGCCATGCGCACGATGCCGGCCGAGCTGCCGGACGACCCGACGACGGAACAGGTGGAGGCCTGGGTCGAGCTCGCCGACCTCGTCGCCGACACCGACTTCCGGGCGCGGGTGCGGGAGATGGCCGTCGCGGGGTCGGAGGCCGCAGCACCGCCGCCCTACGACCCCGCCGCGGTGCTGGAGCACGCCGGGGCGGCGCTGCGGGAGGGCGTCGACCCCGCCTCCCCGGAGGCGGCCGCGGTGCTGGAGCGGATCGGCGTCGACGAGACCGCCGACCGGGCCGGGCTGGCGGCGATGGTCCGCACGTTCAGCGACCGGCGGGTCGAGCGGTACTGGACCCTGCTCGGCCGGCTCAACGGCTGGCCGGAGCGGCCGCCGAGCGTCCCGGCCTTCGAGTGGTTCGCCGCCGCCCTGCTCAGCAGAACGTGACGACGTTGCGGTCCAGCGGCATCTGACCCCGCCGCTCGCTCGTGTCCGTCGACGCCGTGTACGGCAGCTCCGGGGTGGGCTGCTCGGCCAGCACGTCGTCCCAGATCCGTTCGGTGACCTGGCCGTCCACCCGCAGGCAGTCGAAGGCGAACGGCGTGCTGTCCGTCGGGAAGAACGTCGGCTCCGTGTTGACCTGGAAGTGCAGGTGCGGGGCCGTCGAGTTCCCGGAGCTGCCGATGTGGCCCAGCACGTCGCCCTTCTTGACCTGCTGGCCGGTCTTCACCGCGACGGAGTCCTTCGTGAAGTGGGCGTACATCACGTACACCCCGGGAGCGATCATCAGCGTGACATGGTTGCCGACGGTCTCGACGATCGGTGGGATCGGCGGCGGTCGGGGCAGCGAGGTGGTGTCGGCGAACCCGTCGGTGGCGTCCACGACGACGCCGTCCGCGACCGCGATCGCGGGCTGGTCGTAGGCGAGGAAGTTCGTGATCTTCGAGGGATCGTTCACCCACGCGCGGTGCTGATCGTCGAGCAGGTACCAGTCGATGGCGTAGCGCTGCGGGACCAGCAGCTGCCCGTTGATCGGGGCCAGCCCGCGGCGGTGGTGGGTGTCGTCGACGCAGCAGCCGTCGCTGGCGTACCAGGGGCCGCCCCGCAGCGGCGGGCCGAGGACGGGCGCCGCGGCGGTGCTCACCGCGACCGACCCGGCGTCGATCTCCGTGGCGGGCCCGCCGCCGACGGAGCCGCTGACCCGGTGGGTCAGGGCGGTCGGCGCGGCCCCGTCGAACAGGAGGTCCAGCCAGACGACCGCGGTGCCACCACCGGGGATCGGTGCGGCGGACCCGTCGGGATCACCGGCGCCCTTGTCCCCGGTCTGCGCGGCGAGCAGGTTGGCCTGGGCCGCCAGCCCGGGTCCGCTCAGCGAGAGCACGACCTCCTGGTCCGCCAGGACGTCGACCTTGTCCATGGTGAACGGCGCGGGCGTGGCGTTGGTGAGCAGCAGCTCGTACGTCACGTGGGTCTTGCCGTCCGTTCCCAGGACGGGCGCGGGGGTGGTCACCGTAGTGGCCGACAGCGGCGTGAACTTCGTGGTCGGGGCGATGCCACCGGGTGGGACGGCGGGCGGTTGGATCTGCTGGGCGGTCTCCGCCGGCGCGCTCGCGCACCCGGCGGCCAGCAGCAGGAGCAGGGCGGCGACTACGCCGATCCGACGAACAGGCATACACACTCCCAGGTCACCCCCGACCCGCACACAGGCTAAGGGGTCCTGCGCTCGTGGAGAAGGGAGCCAGGTCCTGTGATCAGTCGGGCCGGCCGCTGAAGGCCAGCCCGACCCCCATCCCGACGAGCACCAGCCCGCCCGCGCCGCCCATCCGGCGCAGTCGGGCCGGACTCGTCGCGAACCAGTCCCGCGCCGCGCCGGCGGCGAGGCCCCAGGTCGAGTCCAGCAGCGCCGCCGTCATGCAGAAGAGCAGGCCGAAGATCAGCAGCTGCAGCGACGGGTTCGGCGCCTGCGGACCGAGGAACTGCGGCAGCACGGCCGCGAAGAACACCAGCGCCTTGGGGTTGGTCAGCCCGACGACCACGCCCTGCACGAACACCCGCCGGTCGGCGACGGCGCCGGGAGCGCCCAGCGCGGCCACGAGGTCGCCGCGGGTGCGGATGGTGTGCACCCCGAGCCAGACAAGGTAGGCCGCGCCCGCGAACTTGATGACCGTGAACACCGCGGCCGACGCCGCGGCCACGGCCCCGAGCCCCAGCGCGACGACCACGACCAGCACGGCCACCCCCGTCGTGTTGCCCGCAACGCTGGCCAGCGCGGCGCGGCGGCCGTGCGCGAGGGCCCGGCCCACGATGAAGAGCACGCTCGGGCCGGGGATCGCCACCAGGACCAGTGACGCCGCGAGGAAGGCGAGGATCGCGCCGGTCGAGGGCATGGCGGTGACGGTAGGGCGGCGGTCCGTGCACCCGCCACGGGTTTCGCGGGCCCGTCACTGGTAGTAGAGGAGGCACCAGCAGAGGGTGTCGCCCGTGGTGCAGGCGGGCTCGGGCAGGGACCTGACCACGGCGGAGCTGGTGAAGGGGATCCCGCCCCACTTCGACCACAGGTCGGTGGCCATGCCCACCGCGTTCACGTTGCCGGCCGGCCGGTCCGTGCCGACGTAGCTGTGGACGCTGGTGCCGTAGTCGCGGCGGCCGTGGAAGTACCACCCGCTGTCGAACCAGTCCTCGGTCCCCGTCGCCTCGATCTGCGGGGTCGGCTCGCCGTCGACCGCGACCGAGAAGTTGCGCTCGAGCCAGGAAAGGTTCGCGGCCCCGACCCCGCCGACGTAGGAGTGGTGGACGATCGACCCGGGGCCGCCCGTGATCTGCGCGAGCGTGGTGGTGGATGCGGCCGTGCGGGTGACCTTCTGGTCGACGTACCGCGCGCCCTGGCAGCGCAGGCGCCGGCCGTCGGCCTCGTCGGTGGAGGTCAGGCCGTACGTCGCCATCGAGTAGATGCTCGCGGTCTGCCCGGCGTCGATGTTGAGGTAGGAGATCCTGATCGAGCTGCCGAAGGGCAGGGGGTAGGTCGACAGGAACGCCGTCTGGTAGCTCGCGCTGTCGATCTCGACGTGCAGGTGCGGGCAGGAGTGGCTGGTGTTCGCGCTGCCGGCGCCCCAGTGCGTCGCCAGCAGCGTGCCCATGTCGATGTCGATCGCGGGTGTCGGCGAGCCGTCGTAGGAGACCCGCAGCCGGGCGTCCAGCGCCGGCACGTTGCCACCGCCGAGCGCCATCCAGAGGGAGACGACGACCCCGGGACCGGTCCGGGCGAACACCGTGCGCTCCGTGTCGGGCGGTACCCGGACGTTCTCGAGCTTGTCGATCCGGAGCTTCCCCTGCCGCAGCGAGGCCAGCGGGTTCGCCGTCGCTCGTCCCCCCGTCCGCGGCACCGCCCGTCTCGACCCTGTCCCGAGGCTACTGAGGACGCATGGGCCGGGGAAGGCCGACGCGCACCCGACGGCTGGGCGCCCCGCTACGATCCGACGCGTGTTCGGCATGGTCCGGCCCTGCCGGCACACTCTCTCCCCTGCCCTGCGCGCCGAGTGGATCGGCCACCTGTGCGGGCTCTGCTACGCGCTGCGCGACGAGCACGGCCAGGCCGCGCGGATCGCCACCAACTACGACGGCCTGCTGATCTCGGTCCTGCTCGACGCCCAGTCCCCGGCCCGGGGCCGCCGGACCGCCGGGCCGTGCCCGTTGCGCGGCATGCGGACCGCGCGGGTCGCGACCGGCGACGGCACCCGCCTGGCCGCCGCGGTGAGCCTGGTGCTGGCCTCGGCCACGCTGGCCGACCACGTCGCCGACCGCGACGGTGCCTTCGCCCGCCGGCCGGTCGCGGCGGCGGCCCGGCGGCTGGCCGCCGGGTGGGCCGACCGGGCGTCGACGGGCGCGGCGGGGCTGGGCCTCGATCCAGCGGTCCTGCTCGACGCCGTCGCCCGCCAGCCGGCGCTCGAGCACACCGGTTCACCGCTGCTCACCGTGACCGAGCCGACCGAGACGGCCACCGCGGCCGCCTTCGGGCACACCGCCGTCCTGGCCGGGCGGCCGGACAACGCGGCACCGTTGGCCGAGGCCGGTCGGCTGTTCGGGCGGCTCGCCCACCTCCTCGACGCCGTCGAGGACCTCCCCGCCGACGCCGCGGCCGGCGCCTGGAACCCGCTGCTCGCGACCGGCACGGACCTCGTGGCCGCGCGCGCCCTGGCCGACGACGCCGCGCTCGGTATCCGCCTCGCCCTCGACGAGGTGCGCTGGACCGACCGCCGGCTGGCGCACCGGCTGCTGGTGCACGAGCTGGACCGGTCGATCGGGCACGCCTTCGCGCACGTCACCGCGCAGGCCGAGGGGAAGCCCGGGGCCCCGCCCTCCCGGCCCGGTCCCCGCCCGCCGCGCGGGGCGCTCGCGGGCTGCGCCGTGGCCGTCGGGCTGTTCTGCAGCTGCCAGATGTGCTGCGCCGACACCTTCGAGGACCCGTGGACCCGTGAGGCGCGGGAGGGCTTCTGCCGCGGCGACACCTGTGCGAACTGCTGCGACTGCTCCGAGGCGGGCTGCGACTGCTGCGACTGCTGCTCGGACTGCGACTGCTGCGGCTGCGACTGCTGACCCGCCCCGTTTCCGCAGGTCACCGCGGGTCGTGAGTGCCTACTGCTGCTCTAGGGGCAGTAGGCACTCACGGGTCAGGAGTCCCAGCCGTAGAACACCCGCTCCACCACGGCCCGGGCACGACGGGTGGTGCGGCGGTAGTCGTCGAGGAAGCGGCCCGGGTCGCCGCCGGCCGGGTAGCCGAGGGCCGCGGCGACGGCGGCCAGCTCCCGGCCCGAGCGCGGCAGCTGGTCCCCCGGCTTGCCCTTGACCAACATGATCGCGTTCCGGGCGCGGGTCGCGGTCTGCCAGCCGACCGTCAGCTCCGCCGCGTCCTCCGCGCTGATCAGGCCCGCCTCCGCCGCCTCGCGCAACCCCTCGAGCGTCGACGTGGTGCGCAGCTCCGGGACGTCGCCGGCGTGCTGCAGCTGCAGCAGCTGCACGGTCCACTCCACGTCGGCCAGCCCGCCGTGGCCGAGCTTGGTGTGCGTGGTGCGGTCCGCGCCGCGCGGGAGCCGCTCGTCGTCGACCCGCGCCTTGATCCGCCGGATCTCGGTGACCTGAGCCTGGGTCAGGCCCTCGGCGGGGTACCGGATCGGCTCGATCAGCTCCATGAACCGCCGGCCCAGCTCGGGATCGCCGGCGACCGGCCGGGCCCGCAGCAGCGCCTGCGACTCCCACACCTCCGCCCAGCGGGCGTAGTACTCCCGGTAGGAGTGCAGGGTCCGCACGAGCGGGCCGGACCGTCCCTCGGGCCGCAAGTCCGCGTCGACCTGCAGGGCCGGGTCCGGGCTGGGCGCGCCGAGCCGCCGCCGGACGGTCTCGACGACGCTCGTCGCGAACTTGACCGCGGCGGCGTCGGGGACGGACTCGTCGGCCGGCTCGCACACGAACATCACGTCGGCGTCGGAGGAGTAGCCGAGCTCGGCGCCGCCGAGCCGGCCCATCCCGATCACCGCGATCCGAGCCTTCGGCGGCTCGCCCCCGGCGACCTCCCTGACCGTGGCGGCGAGCGTCGCCCGCAGCACGGCGACCCACACCGTGGACAGCGCCTCGCACACCTCGGCGACCTCGAGCGAGCCCAGCAGGTCGGCGCAGGCCACCCGCAGCATCTCGTGCCGGCGCATCGAGCGTGCCGAGGCCACCGCCGAGGTCAGGTCGGGCTGCCGGGCGACCGCGGCGATCATCCACTGCCCGACGGCGGCCGGGTCCCGCCGGAGCTCGTCGGGCTGGCCGGGGTTGGGCGCCGCCAGCACGCGCAGGATCTCCGGCGCACGCACGAGCAGGTCCGGGACCAGCGCGGACGTGCCCAGCAGGCGCATGAGCCGCTCGGCGACCAGCCCTTCGTCGCGCAGCAGCCGCAGGTACCACGGCGTGGTCGCCAGCGCCTCCGACACCTGCCGGTAGGCCAGCAGGCCGCGGTCCGGGTCGGGCGTGGCGGCGAGCTCCTCCAGCAGCACCGGGAGCAGCGTCTGCTGGATCGACGCCGCCCGCGACACCCCGCCCGTCAGCGCCCGCAGGTGCCCGAGCGCGCCCTCCGGCGAGGCCCAGCCCAGCGCCTTGAGCCGGGCCGCCGCGGCCTTCTCCGACAGCCGGGACTCCTCCGGCGACAGCCGCGACACCGACTGCAGCAGCGGCCGGTAGAACAGCTTCTCGTGCAGCCGCCGGACCCGCCGGGCGTTGCGCGACCACTCCGCGAGCAGCACCCCGACGACGTCGTGCCGGCCGTCCGGGCGCAGCCGCGCGGCCCGGCCGAGCCAGCGCAGCGCGTCCGTGTCGTCCTTCGCCGGGAGCAGGTGGGTGCGGCGCATCCGCTGCAGCTGCAGCCGGTGCTCCAGCAGCCGCAGGAAGCGGTAGGAGGCGGCGAGGTTGGCGCCGTCGTCCCGGCCGACGTACCCGCCGTCGGCGAGCGCGGCCAGCGCCTCCAGCGTCGACGGCGAGCGCAGCGACTCGTCCGACCGCCCGTGCACGAGCTGCAGCAGCTGCACGGCGAACTCCACGTCGCGCAGCCCGCCGCGGCCGAGCTTGAGCTCCCGCTCGGCGTGGTCCGGCCGCACGTGCTCCTCGACGCGGCGGCGCATCGCCTGCACGTCCTGCACGAAGTCGTCCCGGCTGGCCGCGTTCCACACCATCGGGGCGACGGCCTCGGCGTACGCGGCGCCCAGCTCCTCGTCCCCGGCGATCGGCCGCGCCTTGAGCAGCGCCTGGAACTCCCAGGTCTTGGCCCAGCGCTTGTAGTAGGTGACGTGCCCGTCGAGCGTGCGGACCAGCGCGCCCTGCCGGCCCTCCGGCCGCAGGTTGGCGTCGACCTGGAAACAGGCCTCCCCCGCGATCCGCATCAGCCGGCTCGCCAGCCGGGACGCGGCCTGCGTGTCCCCCTCGGCCACGAAGATCACGTCGACGTCGCTGACGTAGTTCAGCTCGTGGCCGCCGCACTTGCCCATGCCGATCACGGCCAGCCGGACGTCGTCGGGCGGGTCCACCTCCTCCAGCGCCACGGCCAGCGCGGCCCGGAGCGCGGCGGCGGCCAGGTCGGCGAGCTGCGCGGCGACCTCGTCGACCTCCATCACCGGGAGCGAGGTCTCCCCGACGGCGGCGAGGTCCGCGCCGGCGAGCCCGAGCAGCTCGTCGCGGTACGCCGTGCGCAGCGCGGTGATCGCCGCCGCCCCGGTGATCTGGGCGCGGGCACCCCCCGGGCCTCCCGACGCGGGCTCGTCGGGATCGGCGCCGACGGCGCGGAGCAGGTTGGCGGCACGCCGGGCGAGGTCCGGCGGCGGGTTGCCGCGGTCCGGGCCGTCGGCGAGCAGCCGCCAGCGGTCGGGGTGGGTGACGAGGTGGTCGCCCAGCGCCGTGGAGGAGCCGAGCAGCGCCAGCATCCGGCCGCGCAGCCCGAGGTCGGTGCGCAGCTCGGCGTCGACGGTCCGCCAGTCCCCCGCGGCCTTGGCGAACCGCTCGACCTGCCGCAGGGCGAGGTCGGGGTCGGGCGAGCGGGCCAGCGCCCACATGATCGGCTCCGCGCCCTCGACGGGCCGGTCCCCGGCCCACCAGCCGAGCTCGGCGAGGGTCTGCTCCGCCCACGGCTCGGACAGGCCGAGGCGGGCGAGGGAGGTCCGGGTACGTTCCGCCACGTCGACCGATCCTGCCCTATCGGGACCCGGTTCCGGGCACCGTGGCCGGCCCGTTACGTGCCGGGGTAGAGATCGGGATCGTCGAGCGGGGCGCCGAGCCAGCCGAGCAGGGCGGCGATCTCGCGGTACGCGGCGAGGCGCGCCTCGTCCGTGCCCTCCGCCTCGGCCTTCCGGACCGGCTCGCGCAGCCGCTCGACCATCGCCGGGCCGAGCTCGAGGAGCCCGCCCGAGCCCGTCGTCGCGAACCGGGCGAGGACGTACCGGGCCAGCGCGCCCACCGGGATCCCGGTGTGCGCGCTGAGCCCGTGGAGCGTGTGCAGCGGGTCGAGGCGCCCGTAGTCGGCCACCTCGGCCTTGAAGTTGGCGTCCGGGTCGTCCGGCTCCCAGGGCCCGGCGTAGCGCTCGAGCCGGACGACCTCGTCCGTCACAGGACGGGCAGGTAGGTCGCCAGCTCGTGCGGCGTGACGTTGCGCCGGTAGTTGTCCCACTCCGCGCGCTTGTTGCGCAGGAAGAAGTCGAACACGTGCTCGCCGAGGATCTCCGCGACCAGCTCCGAGTGCTCCATCGCGCCGAGGGCCTCGGTGAGGTTCTGCGGCAGGGCCTCGTAGCCGAGCGCCCGGCGCTCGGTGTCGGTGAGCGACCAGACGTCGTCCTCGGTGGCGGCCGGCAGCTCGTAGCCCTTCTGCACGCCCTGCAACCCGGCACCGAGGATCACGGCGAACGCCAGGTAGGGGTTGCAGGCGCTGTCGAGCGTGCGGATCTCCACCCGCCGGGTGGACGACTTGCCGGGCGAGTACATCGGCACCCGGACGAGCGCGGAGCGGTTCGCGTGGCCCCACGACACGGCCGTGGGCGCCTCGCCGCCGGTGATCAGCCGCTTGTAGGAGTTGACCCACTGGTTGGTCACGGCGCTCATCTCGCGCGCGTGCCGCAGCACCCCGGCGACGAACGCCTTGCCCGTCTCGGACAGCTCGTACGGGTCGTCCGGGTCGTGGAAGGCGTTGCGGTCGCCCTCGAACAGCGAGAAGTGGGTGTGCATGGCCGACCCGGGGTGGTCGGTGAAGGGCTTGGGCATGAACGACGCCCGCACGCCCTGGGTCAGCGCCACCTCCTTCACCACGTACCGGAAGGTCATGATGTTGTCGGCCATGGTGAGCGCGTCGGCGTAGCGCAGGTCGATCTCCTGCTGGCCGGGCCCGCCCTCGTGGTGGCTGAACTCGACCGAGATGCCCATCGACTCGAGCGTCTCGATGGCGTTGCGCCGGAAGTGCGGCGCCACGTCGTGGCTGGCCTGGTCGAAGTAGCCGCCGGAGTCGGCGGCGATCGGCGGCGAGCCGTCCGACGGCAGGTCGCGCAGCAGGTAGAACTCGATCTCGGGGTGGACGTAGCAGGTGAAGCCGGCCTCGCCGGCCTTGGACAGGGCGCGCCGCAGCACGTGCCGCGGATCGGCCCACGAGGGCGAGCCGTCCGGCATCGCGATGTCGCAGAACATGCGCGCCGAGTAGTGCTCGCCGTTGGCGGTCTCCCAGGGCAGCACCTGGAAGGTGGAGGGGTCGGGGCGGGCGACCATGTCCGACTCGTAGACGCGGGCGAAGCCCTCGATCGCCGAGCCGTCGAACCCGATGCCCTCCGCGAACGCCCCCTCGAGCTCGGCGGGGGCCACCGCCACCGACTTGAGATAGCCGAGCACGTCGGTGAACCACAGCCGCACGAAGCGGATGTCGCGTTCCTCGAGCGTGCGCAGCACGAATTCCTGCTGGCGGTCCATGGCCGCCAGGCTAGGAATGTCGTGTTACGTCAGTGTTTCGTGGCTGCTCAGGGTGTGCGACGCCGCAGCGCGATCGGGTGAGTCTCACTGGGCGGGCAGCACGCACTGGGCGCCCTCGTCCGGGAGCGTGCCGTCGACGAGGTAGGCCGTGAGCTTGTCGTCGATGCAGGCGTTGCCCTGGTAGCCGGCGGTGTGCTGGTTCCCCTCGACCTTCAGCAGCCGCCCGTTCAGGTCCTCCGCCAGGTCGACGCCGGCCTGGTACGGCGTGGCCGGGTCCCCCGTCACCGAGACGACGACAACCGGGGTCAGCCCGTCGGCCTGCGGCCGGTGCGGCTCCAGCGTCGGCGGGACGGGCCAGAAGGCGCACGGGTCCTTCGCGTTGACCGCGCCGCGGCCGGTCGCGGTGAACGGCGCCGCGCCCACCACGCCCTCGTTGAGCTTCGCCACCTGAGCCGGGTCGGTGATGCGGACGTTGTCCATGCAGGTGATGGCCTGGAAGGCCTCGAGCGAGTTGTCGTACTGCCCGTTCACGCGCTTGTAGTAGAAGTCCGCCAGGGTCAGCAGGACCGAGCCGTCGCCCCCGGCCAGCCGGGAGATGCCCAGCGACAGCGCCGGCCAGAGGGACCGCAGGTAGAGCGCCTGCTGCACGCCCGTGATCGCGTCGGAGAAGGACAGCGTGCGGTTCGGGTCCGAGGTCCTGGCCGGGTTGTCGATCAGCGGCTGCACGATCTTCTGCCAGGTCGTCGTCGTGGCCTTCGGGTCGGTGCCGAGCGGGCAGTTCGGCTGGGTCGCGCACCAGGCCCCGTAGGCGTCGAAGGCCTGCTGGAAGCCCGCGCTCTGGTCGATGTTGGTCTCCACCGTGTCCTGGGTGGGGTCGACGGCGCCGTCGAGCACCATCGCGCGGACGCGGGCCGGGAAGGCCTCGGCGTAGGTCGAGCCGATCGACGTCCCGTACGAGTAGCCGTAGTAGGTCAGCTTCTCGTCGCCGAGGGCCGCGCGCAGCACGTCCAGGTCCTTGACGACCTCGCGGGTGCCCAGGTGGGCGAGCACGTCCGCGCCCATCCGGGCGGTGCAGCGGTCGGCGTACTCCTTGTTGTGCGCCTCCAGCGCGGCCACGCCGGCCGGGGACGGGTCGGCGTAGACGGTGGCCCGGTACTGGTCCTGCTCGGCGTCGGTCAGGCAGTCGATCGAGGGCTCGCTGACCCCGACCCCGCGCGGGTCGAACCCGACGAGGTCGAACCGGGCCTGGACCGGCGAGTTCTCCGTCGACTTCACGGTGGCGGGCACGAGCTGCGTGCCCGAGACGCCGGGGCCGCCGGGGTTGAGCAGCAGTGAGCCGATCCGGTTGGCCTGGTCGGTGGCCTTCGACCGCATGACGGCGACCTTCACCGTCTTGCCGTCCGGCTGCGCGTAGTCGAGCGGGACCTCGAGCTTGGCGCACTGGTAGCGCGGGTCGCGGTACTGGTCCGCGACGTCGGGCGAGGCCGCGTAGTCCGTGCAGGGGCCCCACTGCAGCTGCTGGCCGTAGAAGCGGGCCAGCGCCGGATCCTGCGCAGGATCACCCGACGGGGTGGTCGTGGCCGCGGCGGGCGCCGTCGCGGCCGGGCTGGAACAGGCGGCCAGCGCGACACAGACCAGGACCGCGACCAGCGCGGTCAGGGCCCGGACGGCCGTGAACGGGGAGCGACGGCGCGACGACACGGAGCCAAGCACCGCGCCAGCATGACAGCGGCGGCGCGGTGCGCCACCCGGGGTGCGGTGAGCGGGGCGCCCACCGCCGTGTGAGGTGCGTCGCCGGACCGTGCGTGCGGCGCGCGCCGGGTGTCACGCTTTCGGCGCACGACCTGAGCACGACCTGAGCACGACCCCGAGCACGACCCCAGCCAGACCCAGACGACCCGGGGACCTGCCGTGCAGGCCTCGAGGGAGGACGGACGACGATGTCCCGCGACACCACCGGCACGCCCGCGCACAGCACCGCCGCGAACGGTGCGAACGGCTCTGCGCACGGCGAGGTGCAGGCGCCCTACCGCAGCGCCGCCCCGCAGAAGCGCACCCGGGTGCACCACCTCGCCGAGATGAAGCAGCGCGGCGAGCGCTGGCCGATGCTCACCGCCTACGACGTCTACTCCGCGGAGATCTTCGACGAGGCCGGCATCCCGGTCCTGCTCGTCGGCGACTCCGCCGGCAACAACGTCTTCGGCCACGACAACACCCTGCCCGTCACCGTCGACGAGCTGATGCCGCTGGTCAAGGCGGTCGTCCGGGGTGCCAGGCACGCCCTCGTGGTGGCCGACCTGCCCTTCGGCAGCTATCAGATCTCCCCGGCCCAGGCCCTGGAGACCTCCTTCCGGTTCATGAAGGAGGGCGGAGCGCACGCCGTGAAGCTCGAGGGCGGCGCCCACTACGCCCCGCAGGTCGAGGCCCTCACCGCCGCCGGCATCCCGGTGATGGCGCACCTGGGCTTCACCCCGCAGAGCGAGCACGCCCTCGGCGGGTTCCGGATCCAGGGCCGCGGCCAGTCCGCCGAGCAGCGCCTGGTCGACGACGCCCTCGCCCTGCAGGCGGCCGGCGCGTTCGCCGTCGTGCTGGAGATGGTGCCCGGTGAGGTCGCGAAGCGGGTCACCGCGGAGCTCACGATCCCGACGATCGGCATCGGCGCCGGCCCGGACTGCGACGCGCAGGTGCTCGTCTGGTCCGACATGGCGGGGATGAACCGGGGCCGCAAGCCGCGCTTCGTCAAGCCCTACGCCGACCTGGGCGGCCTCCTCCTCGACGCGGCCCGCGCCTACGCCGCCGACGTCCGCGGCGGCGCCTACCCCGACGAGGCCCACACCTACCACTGACCCCTGTGAGTGGCGATAGTCGCTATATGCACCTCGATGCGCTCGGCCAGCCCGGCGGCCACGACGTTCTTCGCCACCCAGCGCATGGCGTACGCCGCGGAGCGGTCCACCTTCGAC
>NZ_JBEZDN010000024.1:0-9450 GCF_040648315.1 Pseudonocardia sp. NPDC049154 | reverse complement strand
CCTCACCCCCCAAAACCACCACCCCGACCCGGTGGTGGGTTTTCTGTCGTTAGCCCAAATCCCCCCCCCCACGACCGGGCCGGGGTGGGTGGAGGGTCCAGGGGCACCGGGGACCAGATCGCGCCTGTGCTGCGGCGACGTTTCGCTGGCCCAGCGGTACAGGTGTTCTAGAAAGCCCGGATCCCCGTCCCGATCGGGAGCCGGGCGAGCATCGCGGTCGCCGGGCACTCACGGGCCCGCCACCGCTCACGCAGCGCCACCAACCGGGTCAGGTCCGCCGGCCGGTCGGCCAGTGCCCGCTCTGCCGCGTCGAGGAGGGCGCCGGTTCCCGCGTGCGTCTCCGGGTCCGCCAGTCCCTCGACGGCGACGTGCCGGTGCAGCCCGGCGTCGGGCGTCCGCCGCCGGCCCGGCAGGGTGTCGTCGAGCACGAGGCCCGTGAGCAGGCTGAGCAGCTCGCCGTACAACACCGGGTCCGGGCAGGCGTCGAACGCCTTGAACTCGATCCGCCCGACCTCCGCGGGCAGCCGCGCGGGCTGGGTGAGCGAGGGATCGGTGGCGAGCGCGTGCGGCGAGCCCGGCTCCAGGAACACCATCGCGGCCGGCCGCAGCCCGGTCCGCACCGCCGTCCGGGCCGACAGCCCGCCCCAGGGCGCGCCGTCGCGGAACGGCGAGGAGAACGCCAGCGGCACGAGCCAGGGGCTGTAGTGGGTGAGCTTCGCGCCGGCGTCGACCAGCTCCGCGCCGCCCAGCCCCGCGACGGACAGGTTGAGGTCCGGCCCGTGGGTGACCATGTGCAGGTGGGCGGTCCGCTCCTCCGGCGAGCCGGTGCGGTGGGCGCGCTCCCAGGCGTTGAGCTCGGGGACGACGGGGTAGCTCGACCGCACGGGGTTGAACCCGATCGGGTACGGCTCCAGCCCGCGGCCGGCGGCCTCGTCCTCCAAGGCCTGCAGGTCCGCCGCGAGCGCCGCGACGGCCTCCTCGACCGAGTCGTGGATCCGGGTGCGGATCTCGATCCCCTTCGGGTCGCAGCGGACCAGCCCGCCCGCCTCGTCGAAGCGCTCGAAACCCTCGACGTACCAGCGCTTGCGCTTGATGCCCTGGTCGCCGATCCGCAGGTCGGGGTAGTCGGCCGGATCCTCGGGCAGGGCGTCGACGATCCCCTGCAGCTCCTCGAAGGTCGTGTTCGTGAAGTCGGCGAACGCGCCGTCGGCGCGGCGGAACGCCACCTCGTGCTCGATCCCGTACCTGACCTGCGCCACCCTCGACCTCCACCCCGGCGTTCGTGCCGGCGGACGACGCTAGTCCTGCGCAGGCAGTCGCGGAGCGTGTCGGTGCGGACACCCGATCGGGCTTGAGCGGACGGCGTCAGTCCAGTAAGGCGAACCTGACCCGGCCGGTCGCCGGGTCGGCCTCGACCAGCCGGGCCCGCACGGTCGCCCCCGGCTCCGGCTCGCCCTCGCACCTGGCCAGGACGGGCGGATCGGTGAGGAAGAGCTCGCCGGGCTCGCGGCGCAGGGCCACGGCCGCGAACTCCTCCCCCACCCGGCCCGCCAGCATCGCGGCCTCGGTCCGGTCCGTGCAGGCGCGGTCGACGCGTGCGGCCAGGGTGTCCGACGCGCTCATCAGGCCGGGCAGCCCCGGCAGCGCCTCGGCCAGCCAGCCCGGAACGTCCCGCCCGGCGGCGAGCGCCAGGCAGACCTCGCTGCCGAACCGGTCCACCAGCCGTCGCAACGGGGCCGTGACGTGCGCGTACGGTGCCCCGATCCCGCCGTGGCCCGGGTCCTCGGGCGGCGGGGTGCCGGCGCCGAAGGACGCGTAGGCGGCCCCGCGCAGCAACGTCGTGGCAGCGCGCCGGACGGCCAGGGCGCGCGGATCGGCGTCGGCCGGGCGCGGCAGCGCCGCGAGTACCTGTGCCGGCGACTCGCCCTCCGGCCAGTCCAGGCCCAGCTCGAGCGCCGTCGCCCGCAGCGCGGCGACCGCCTCGGGATCGGGCGCGGGGAGCGTGCGCAGCAGCCCGACCCCGGCGTCGAGCATCATCTGCGCCGCGACCTGCCCGGTGAGCAGCGAGATCTCCGCGTTCCAGTCCTCCACCGGCGTCCGCCGCCGGACCCGGACGGTCCAGCCCGTGCCGTCCGGCACCACCTCCTGCTCCGGCAGCTCCAGCTCGATCGCCCCGCGCGCGACGGCCCGGGCGCGGCGCAACGGGCCCAGCTCGGCCAGGGCGGCGATCGCCGGGTGCGCCCGGCCGGCGTCGATCGCGGCCTGCACGCCGGCGTAGTCGAGCCGGGCCACCGAGCGGACCAGCGCGCGGCGCACGTCGGCGCTCCGGACCGCGCCTTCGCCGTCGAGCTCGATCCGCCACAGCACCGCCGCGCGGGGCCCGTCGGGCAGCAGGCTCGCGGCGTCCTCGGACAGGACCGGCGGGTGCAGCGGGACCGCGCCGTCGGGCAGGTAGAGGGTCTGGCCGCGGCGGCGCACCTCGGTGTCGAGCGGGCCGCCGGGGTCGACGACGGCGCCGAGGTCGGCGATGGCGTAGTGCACGGTGAACCCGCGGGGCGTGCGGGTGATGCCGACCGCCTGGTCCAGGTCCTTCGACCCCGGCGGGTCGATGGTCACCAGCGGGACGTCGGTGGCGTCGACGCGCGGGCCGTCCGGGCCCGCGGCCGCGGCGCGCTCGGCCTCGGCCAGCACCGCGGCCGGGAAGGCCGTGCCGTCGGCGGGCAGGCCGAACTCGGCGCGGACCGCGGCGAAGTCCGGGGCCGCGTTCGTGGCGTGGCTCAGCATGGCGTGCTCACGGGCGCACCCTACGGTCGGGCGGACCGACTTGTGCGGCGGAGCCCGGGGTGTTCTCGTATCCGTCGAGTTCCCCGCCGGCCGGACGGAGCCGCCCGTGCGCACCGTGTCCCCTGCGCCCGCCGAGCCCTCCGAGCCCGCCGTGCCTCCGGCACGCCCCGCGCCGCCCGCCGGTCCCCGGCCGTCCACCCTGGTCCGTGTGGCGACCGCGGTCCTCGTCGTCGTGGGGCTGGTGTTCGGGCTCTACGCCGCCGTCAGCGGCGCGTCGCTGCGCCCCGGGCCCGCGGGCCCGGGCGACGCGCCCGGGATGCCGGAGCCCGCCGCGCCCGCCTGGGCCCCGGTCGACCGGCCCGGCCCCGCGCTCACCGTCCCCGCCGCCGACCTCACCGCCAGCCTGGTCTGCACCCGCGGGCAGGCGACTCGCGACACCGTGCTGCTGCTCTCCGGCACCGGCGCCGACCCCGACACGGCCTTCCGCTGGGGGCTGCGCCCGCTGCTCGCCGCCCAGGGGTTCCCGACCTGCCTGTCCACCGCGCCCGACGCCAACACCGGCGACGTCGCCCGCCGCGCGGAGTACGTGGTGCACGCGATCCGCACGATCGCCGAGCGGACCGGGCGGAAGGTGGCGGTCGTCGGGCACAGCCAGGGCGGGATGGTGCCGCGCTGGGCACTGCGGTTCTGGCCCGACGTCCGCGACCGCGTCTCCGACCTCGTCGCTCTCGGCCCCACCAACGCCGGCTCCGACGCCCTCCGCGCCGGGTGCGCCCAGGGCTGCTCGGCCGCGTTCTGGCAACAGTCCAGCGGCTCGCGGTTCGAGCAGGCGCTCAACTCCGAGCGGCGGACCTTCGCCGGCGTCGACTACACGGTCGTGGTGTCGACCGGGGACACCGTCGTCACCCCGGTACCGCAGGCCTCGGCGCTGCCGGCCGAACCGGGCGGCGGGGCCGTCGCCGGGAACGGGGCGGTCGCGGTGCAGGACGTCTGTCCCGGCCGGACGGTCGAGCACGGCCCGCTCGGCCTGTCCGACGCCGCCTCCTTCGCCCTCGTCGTCGACGCGCTGCGGAACCCGGGGCCGGCCGACCCCGCCCGGATCGCGGCGGCCTCGACGTGCACCCGGGCCCAGGCCCAGGGCATCACCGCCGCCGCGCTGCGGCAGGGCACCGCCGCGGTGGACCGGGCGGTGGCGCAGTCCGCCGCGACCGCCGCGGTCCTGCCCGCCGAACCCGACCTCCCCTGCTACACCCGCCCCGACCCCTGCTGACGGCTTTCGCTACCGGGTGCCGCCCACCGCATGGCCGAGCGCGGGCGGAGCGGGCGCAGCGGGCGGAGGAAGCCGTCCGGACCCCGCATCACCTCGAACGGGCGAGGGTCGCGGTCACCGCGTACCCGCCGCACGCAGCGGTGCCGCCGTCCGGGCGAGGCGAAACACGGTCGTCATCCCCTCCTCTGGACAACTTCGCGGCGAAGGATCAGCCTGGTACGCAAGCGTTCACCGCTACAACCGGGAGGCGTCATGAGGTTGGGCAGGAAGCTGGCGGAGGGTGTCGCGATCGACCGGGAGGCCGAGCGCCTCGCCGAGACGCGGGAATCCGCACCGCAGGCGCACGACACGGTCCCGGTCGTCACCGCCCTGGCGGAGGACGCCCCGGCCGAGCGTCCCGCCCGGGTCTGACCGGGCCGGGTCGGTGGGCGGTCCTTTCGCCCGCAGCCCGCGCGAACACTCCGACGAGCCCCTGCCGGGGTTCAAGCTCGCGTACCCGATGCTCGCCGCCGATGGCGGGAGCTGCGGGTTCAGCGGCGTGACCCTCGGCAGGGCGCACGTCTACCGCGCGGTGGACGACGCCATCTGCGCGCACGGCTCGCGGCACGCCTGCCCGTCGCGCTGGTGTGACTGCGGGTTCTACTGCTTCCACGAGATGGGCGCCGCGCGCGATCTCGCGTGCGAGCCGGACCACCGCAGCGCCGTGCTGCTGGAGGTCGCGGCGTCGGGCCGCTACCGGCGCTACGAGCGCGGTCTGCGGTACGCCCGCCAGCGCGTCAAGACGGTCCGAATCGGGCGCTGCGAGTGCGGGCGCCCGGCCGACCTGTTGGCCGACTCGGGGGCCGGCAGCGTCGGGTGGCGGCGGCTCCTCCCGGTCTGCCGCAACTGCGCCGCCGACCGCCCGGTGCTCGGTCCGGAGCGGTTCGCCGAGCTCGCCGGCGGGGTCGAGGTCGTGCTCGAGGGCCGCCCGACCGGCTTGGCCGAGGGCGAGGAGGCGGCCCCCGTCGTCGTGCTGCCGGAGGTACCGGCCGAGGACCCGGGCACGGTCGCCGTGCTGTCCGCCGAGGTCGCCGTCCTGCACGCCCGGCTCGACGAGACCCTCGCCCGGCTGGAGGAGGTGCAGGCGCGGCTCGACGAGCTCACCCGCCGGGACCGGCCCTGAGCGGCCGGACCCTCACAGCCAGGCGGGCAGCTCCGGGACCGGGGTGGTCTCGCCCTCGGGCGTGACCGCCCGGATCCGGCGCGAGCGCCCGCGCCCGGACACCCACGCCGCGAGGTCGGCGACGGGTGCCTCGACCGAGACGGCGGGCGCCGCGCCCTCGGCCGCCGTCGACCACACCTGGTTGCGGTCGCTCGCGACCAGCCGCACCGCGGGCACCCCGGGCCGGGCCGCCAGGTTCGCGGCCACGTCGGCGACGAGCTCGCACAGCATCGGCTGCGGGAAGTCCTCGAACGAGGCCCCGACGTCGAGGTCGACGGAGTGGATCCACATCTCCCGCGCCCGCATCCACGCGATCTCGGTCGCCGGTACCTCGCGGCCGTGCCGGTCGCGGATGCTGCGCGACCACGCCTCCTCGGGCATCGCCTTCACGACCTGCGCGAGCTTGTCCGAGGTTGCGACCACGTCCTCGCGGATCGCGGCCGGCTCACGCTGCGCCCCGCTCACGATGTCCGCGTCGCGCTGGGTGTCGTCGGCGTAGGCGGGGGTCTCCTCCCCCGTCCGCGCCCAGTGCAGCAGGTTCATCATCGCCTCGGCGTTGCGGGCGACGTGGCTGAGCACGTGCGCGCGGGTCCAGCCGGGCAGCCCGGACGGGGCGCGGAAGGCATCGTCGCCCATCCGGTCGAGGAGCCCGCGGAGGTGCGCCGCACCGTCGCCGGCCCACGCCAGCGACAGCTCGAGCGTCCTGGTCATTTCGCGAGCCGGCAGACGTTGCGGCACTCGCCGAGGCCCGCGATCGCCGTGACCAGCTCCGCGCCGTCGGTCAGGTACCGCGGGGGCCGGCGCGCGTGACCGACGCCGCCGGGGGTGCCGGTGGCGATGACGTCGCCCGGGTTGAGCGTGAGGATCGCCGACAGGTACACGACCAGGTCGACCGCGCCGAACACGAGCTGGTCGGTGGTCGAGTCCTGCATGACCTCGCCGTCGAGCGTCGAGGAGATCGCCCAGCCGCCCTCGGGCAGCTCGTCCGGCGTGACGAGCACGGGGCCCAGCGGGGTGCTGTGCTCGAACGTCTTGCCCTGCAGGAACTGCTTGGTGCGGTTCTGGTAGTCCCGCACGCTGACGTCGTTGAGGATCGTGTAGCCGGCGATCGCCGCCGCCGCCGCGGCCTCGTCGGCGTGGCGCACCGGCCGGCCGATCACCACGGCCAGCTCGGCCTCGTAGTCGACCTGCTCGGAGACGCTCGGCAGCTCGATCTCGTCGTAGGCGCCGACGAGCGCGGGCGCGTACTTCGCGAACACGGTGGGGTACTCGGGCAGCTCGTTGCCCATCTCGAGGACGTGGTCGCGGTAGTTCAGCCCGACACAGATGATCTTCTCCGGCGCGGGCACCAGCGGGGCGTAGTCGAGCCCCTCGACGGCGTGCGACGGGCCGGCCGCGGCCGCCGCGTGCTCGGCCCAGTCCGGGCGGGACAGCAGGGCCCGCAGGTCCGCGTCGCCGGTCTCGGTCGCACCGGTCGCGTCGACCCGGACGGCGCGGGTCCCCGCGGCGGTCCGGATGGTGGCCAGCCTCATCGCGTGCGCTCCACGCTCGATCCTCGCGTCACGGGCATGAGTCTGCGCCACGTCGGGCCGGTTTTCAGCCCCGGGGGTGGGTGCCCGGTGCACCCACCCCCGGACGGCCGAACCGGCCCGTCGATCATGCGGCCGTCCGGCCGCGTGCTAGATCGCCCCGGACTCGTCCTGCGAGTCGCCGCCCCGCAGCGGCAGCCCGCCGAAGACGTCCGCCGGCTCCCGCCACGGGTCCCCGCCGCCCGCCCGGATCGCCCGCCAGATGCGCTCCGGGGTGCACGGCAGGTCGACGTGCGTCACCCCGTACGGGCGCAGCGCGTCGACGATCGCGTTCTGCACCGCCGGCGTCGAGCCGATCGTCGCGGACTCGCCGATGCCCTTCGCCCCGAGCACGTTGCGCGGGGTGGGCGTCTCGGTGGTGACGGCCTGGAACGAGAACAGGTCGGCCGCGGTGGGAATGTGGTAGTCCGCGAGCGTCGCGGTGGTCGGGTTGCCCTCCGGGTCGTAGAGGACCTCCTCGTAGAGCGCCTGCGCGATGCCCTGCGCGAGCCCGCCGTGCTGCTGCCCCTCCACGAGCAGCGGGTTGAGCACCCGCCCGCAGTCGTCGACCGCGATGTGCGCTCGCGGCCGGACCCGCCCGGTCAGGGTGTCCACCTCGACCACGGACAGGTGCGCGCCGAAGGGGTAGGTCGCGTCGGACTGCTGCTCGTCGACGCCGGCGAAGATCTCGCCCTCGGCCGCCACCTGCTCCCAGGTCACCGTGGCCGACGGCACGCCGGCGACGCCGAACTCCCCGTCGTCCGTCAGCGTGACGTCGTCGGGGTTCGCCTCGAGCAGCGCCGCGGCCCGCTGGGTGGCCTCCTTGAGCACGTCGTCGGCCGCGACCCGGACCGCGGACCCGCCCATCTGCAGCGAGCGCGAGCCGCCGGTGCCGCCGCCGCGCGGCACGCTGGCGGTGTCCGACTGCTCGTAGGTGATCTTCTCCATCGGGATGCCGAGCCGGTCCGACACGAGCATCGCGAACGACGTCGCGTGCCCCTGCCCGTGCGCCGAGGTCCCCGCCTGCACCGTCGCCGTGCCGTCCGGGTGCACCCGCACCGAGCCGTACTCGCTGCCCCCGCCGCCCGCGGTGATCTCCACGTAGACCGACATGCCGATGCCGAGCTGCACCGGGTCCTCGGACTCCCGGCGGGAGGCCTGCTCCTCGCGGAGCTTCTCGTAGTCGGCCAGCCGCAGCGCCTCGCGCAGCGGCAGGTCGTAGTCCCCGACGTCGTAGTTCGCGCCGACCGGCGTGGTCAGCGGGAACGCGGCGGGGTCGAGGAAGTTGCGCCGGCGCAGCTCGGCCGGGTCGAGGTCGAGCTCGGCCGCGGCGATGTCGACCAGGCGCTCCAGGTGCGCCGCCGCCTCCGGCCGGCCCGCCCCGCGGAACGCGCCCATCGGCGTGGTGTTGGTCAGCGCGGCGACGGCGTCGTACCCCACCTTCGGGATGTCGTAGACGCCCGGCGCCATCACGTAGGTCATGTGCAGCGGCAGCGCGCCGCCGAACCCGGCGTAGGCGCCCGCGTCGCCGACGACCCGGCAGCGCAGCCCGGTCATCCGGCCCTCGCGGGTGAGCCCGAGCTCGTAGTAGGCGACCTGGCCCCGGCCGTGCGGCATCGAGACGAGGTTCTCCGAGCGCGTCTCGACCCAGGCGACCGGGCGGCCCAGGGCCCGCGCCGCACCCACCGTGGCGGTGTGCTCGGCGATCATCCCGGCCTTACCGCCGAAACCGCCGCCGACGTTGGGCGCGATCACCCGCACCGCATCGGCCTCCAGCCCGAACAGCCCGGCGAGCTGGGCGCGGAAGCCGTGCGGCATCTGGGTGGAGACGTGCACGACGAGCGCGTGGTCGGAGTCCGTCGGGTCGACCAGGATCGCGTTGCCCTCGAGCGGCACGACCGCGATGCGCTGGTTGACCATGCGGGCGCGGACCACGACCTCGGCGCCGTCGAGCACCGCGGCACCCTCCGCCGAGCGGAGGCCGCCGGCCACGTTGGACCCGGCGTCGGGGAACTGCAGCGGGGCGTCGGCGTCGAGCGCCGCCTCGGGGTCGACGACGGCGGGCAGCGGGTCGTAGTCGACCTCGACCAGCTCGGCGGCGTCGACCGCCGCGGCCTTGGTCTCGGCGACGACGAGCGCCACGGCCTCGCCGACGAACCGGACCCGGTCCGTGGCCAGCGGGGGGCGGGGCATGTCGGGGTTGAGCACCATCAGCCCGTGGTGCGCGGGGAGCTCGAGGTCGGCGGCGGTGTAGACGGCCACGACGCCCTCGGCCGCCGCGGCGTCGGAGGTGTCGATCCCGGTGACGAGCGCATGTGCCAGCGGGGAGCGGACGAACGCGGCGTGCAGCACGTCCGTGCGGCCGGCGACGACGTTGCCGACGTAGGTGGTGGCTCCGGTGATCAGGTCGGGGTCCTCGATCCGCCGCACGGCGGTCCCGAGAATGGAATGAGGCATGTGACTCACATTACGACGTGCGGGTGGAGAAGCGAGCCGAATGTTTGACGCGGCCCGTCCGGGTCGGGGAAGGTCGTCCGTGCCCCCCTCCTACCCGCACCGCGGCCACCGGTCCTCCGGGGTGCCGCCGGTGTCGCCCGGGGTGGCCGGACCGGCCCCCGTCCGGTCCG
>NZ_JBEZDN010000023.1:0-76517 GCF_040648315.1 Pseudonocardia sp. NPDC049154 | reverse complement strand
GAGTCGGTGCGCGAGTTCGCGACGGGCAAGCTGGCGCACTACAAGATCCCGCGGTATGTGCTGGTCGTGGACGAGTTCCCGATGACCGTGACCGGGAAGGTCCGCAAGGTCGAGATGCGGGAGAAGTCCGTCGGCATCCTCGACCTCGGCGAGGCCGCCGCGGTCCGCAGCGCGTGAGCGCGTCCTACGGCGAGACGCCCCTCGCCGGCCTTCCCGAGGCCGTCACGATCTGCGAGGTCGGGCCGCGCGACGGGCTGCAGAACGAGTCGGCCGTGCTGCCCGTCGAGGTCAAGGCCGAGTTCGTGGCGCGGCTCGTCGACGCCGGGCACACCGTCGTCGAGACCACGAGCGTCGTGCACCCGAAGTGGGTGCCCCAGCTCGCCGACGCCGAGGCGCTGCTGGCTGCGATCGAGCCCGCGGCGGGCGTGCGGTACCCGGTGCTCGTGCCCAACGAGCGCGGGCTCGACCGGGCCCTGGACCTGGGCGTGCGCGACATCGCGGTGTTCGGCAGCGCCACCGAGACCTTCGCGAAGCGGAACCTCAACCGCACCGTCGACGAGTCGCTGGAGATGTTCGCGCCGGTCGTCGGCCGGGCCCGGGAGGCCGGGCTCGCCGTGCGTGCGTACCTGTCGATGTGCTTCGGCGACCCGTGGGAGGGCGAGGTCCCGATCCCGCGGGTCGTCGACGTCGCCACCCGGATGATGTCGCTGGGCTGCACCGAGCTCAGCCTCGGCGACACCATCGGCGTCGCCACCCCGGGCCGGGTCGTCGCCCTGCTCGACGCGCTCGCCGCCGCCGGCGTCCCCGTCGGGCGGGTCGCGGTGCACTTCCACGACACCTACGGCCAGGCGCTGGCCAACACCCTCGCCGCCCTGCAGCGCGGCGTCACCACCGTCGACGCCAGCGCCGGCGGGCTCGGTGGGTGCCCGTACGCCGGCAGCGCCACCGGCAACCTCGCCACCGAGGACCTGCTCTGGCAGCTCGAGGGCCTGGGCATCCGCACCGGCGTCGACCTGCGGAAGATGGTCGAGACCAGCGTCTGGCTGGCGAAGGAGCTCGGCCGCCCCAGCCCGTCCCGCACCGTCGCCGCGCTCGCCGGCTGAGGAGGACCGATGGGCACGGAGCTCGTGCACCGCGAGACCGCCGCCGGCGTCGCACGGATCACGCTGGACTCCCCGGCCAACCGCAACGCCCTCTCGGCACAGCTGCGCCGGGAGCTGATCGCGCACCTCGACGCCGCGCTCGCCGACGACGCCGCCCGCGTGATCGTGCTGACCCACACCGGGCCGGTGTTCTGCGCCGGGATGGACCTGAAGGAGTCGCGGGGCGCGGGCGCCGGCGACCAGGGTGTCCTCGAGGTCCCGCGCATCCTCGAGACGATCTGGACCTCGCCGAAGCCGGTGGTCGCGCGGCTGGCCGGGCCCGCCCGGGCCGGGGGCGTGGGCATCGTGGCCGCCGCGGACATCGCGATCGCCGCCGACACCGCGACCTTCGCCGTCAGCGAGGTCCGCATCGGTGTGGTGCCCGCCGTCATCTCGGTGACGGTGTTGCCGCGGCTGCTGCGCCGCGCCGCCCACGAGCTCTTCCTCACCGGCGAGGTGGTCGACGCCCACCGCGCCCGCGAGATCGGCCTGCTCACCCGCGCGGTCCCGGCCGACGGCCTCGATGCCGAGGTCGACCGGTACGTCGAGGTGCTCCGGCTCGGGGCACCCGGGGCGCTCGCCGGGGTCAAGGCCCTGCTGCGCCGCGAACGCCCGAGCTCGATGTCCGCGGACTTCGCCGAGATGAACGCCCTGTCCGCGGACTTCTTCGCGGGCGCGGAGGGTCAGGAGGGCATCCGGGCCTTCGCCGAGAAGCGCCCGCCGGCCTGGGCGGGCTGACCGGCCGACGCTCTACGGTCTGCTCGCAGGAGCGGCTCCACGGTCCGCTCGCAGGGGCGAACGAGGGGGCGGGGCATGCGCGAGCTGCGGGCGGAACCGGTGACCGGGCCGGTGGCCCACCACGGCGAGGGGCCGGTCTGGCACCCCTCCTGGGCCGGCGTCCGGTGGGTGGACATGCTCGCCGGCGACATCCTCGAGCTCGCGGGCGGCGAGGTGCGGCGGACGCACGTCGCGGACGTGGCGGCCGCCTTCCGCCCGCGGCGCGGCGGCGGCGTGGTCCTCGCCGGCGAGCGCACCCTGCTCCTGCTCGACGACGAGCTGCGCCGCGAGCGCGACCTCGGGCCGGTGTGGAGCGATCCCGGCATCCGGTTCAACGAGGGCGGCTGCACCCCGGACGGCGCCTTCTGGTGCGGGTCCATGGCCTACGACGAGCGCCCGGGCGCCGGCACCCTCTACCGGCTCGACCCGGACCTGACCGTGGAGCCGGTGCTCACCGGCGTCACCGTCTCCAACGGGCTGGGCGTCGATCCCACCGGCACCCTCGTCTACTACAACGACACGCCCACGGGCCGCGTCGACGTGTTCGACCTCGCCGCGGGCCCGGCGTCCCGCCGCCCGTTCGTCGAGGTCACCGGCCACCCGGACGGGCTCACGGTCGACGCCGAGGGCGGGGTGTGGGTCGCGCTGTGGGAGGGCTCGGCGGTGCACCGCTACACGCCGGAGGGCCGGCTCGACGCCCGCGTCCGGCTGCCGGTCTCACGGGTCACGGCCTGCACGTTCGGCGGTCCCGACCTCGACACGCTGTACGTGACCACCTCGGCCGAGGGGGTGGAGCCGGGCGCGGAGCCGCTGGCCGGCGCGCTCTTCGCCGTCGATCCCGGGGTGCGCGGGCTGCCGGTGCTGGAGTTCGCGGGCTGACCCACGCGGGCGACGTCAGCCGACCCGTCCGGTGAAGAGGTAGTAGCCGATCGCGGCGAAGAGCCGGTCGGTCCGGTGGAGCTCGGCGATCGTCGTCACCCAGCGCGTGGTCGCCTCCCGGTCGATCACCCCGGCCGCACCGGCGGCCCGCCCGATCCCGGTGAAGTACTGCGCCGCGAGGTCCGGGTCGAACACGACCATGCGGCTGGCGATCCGGACGTCCCGGACACCCAGGTCCAGGAGGTGTCCGCGCAGGTCGCGGGCCAGCAGGCCGTGGACCACGGCGGTGTCGCACTCGTGGTCGAGGACCGCGCGGGCGAGCGCCTTGTCCGGGACGTTCACGGTGTTGGTGTCGAAGTCCGGCGCGATGATCGCGATGGCGCCGCCGGGCCGGGTCACGCGGACGATCTCGCGCAGAGCGGCCCACGGGTCGTCGAGGTAGATCAGGACGCGCTCGATTCGGGTGACGTCGAAGGACCCGTCGGCGAAGGGGAGGTGCTGCGCGTCCGCCCGCAGGAGCTCGACCGGCATCCCCTCCGCGGCCGCGCGTCGCCGGCCCTCGGCCACGAAGTCCGCGCTGAGATCGACTCCCGTCACCGCGCCGCCGGGCTGCACGCGCCGGGCGAGCCGGAGGGTCTCGAGCCCGAACCCGCACCCGACGTCGAGCACCCGGCTGCCCGATCCGGTGCCGGTGCGCTCGATCGCGAGGGCCTTGAGCTCGCGCAGGAGCGGGAGCCGGTCGAAGGCCTCGAGCGCCGCGACGTAGGTCGCCGGGAGGGCGGCGTGGTCGAGGTCGGTGAAGTCGTGGAGCTCGATGTCCGCGGGATCGGTGGTGCTCACGGGGTCTCCCTCCGCGGACCTCGGAGGGACGGGCCGCGCGGGCTGGGTCGTCGCATCGTCGTGAGGCGTTACCGCGGCGCGCGGCGGAGGATGCCCGGCGTCGTCGATTGACTATCGATAGATCTCTGGTGATACTCGATGTCCTGAGATCGAACATCGGTAGATCGACGGCCCGTATCGCGGTGGGGTGGACACGGCCCGTCGAGAAGGAGACTCCGTGAAGCACATGCTCGTCGCCCTGGTCGCCCTGCTGGTCGTCGGCCTCGGTGTCGCCGCCGTCGTGCACGGGGAGGCGGACGACTCGCCGGGCCTCCAGCTCGTGGGCGTGGTGCTCGTCGTCGGTGCCGTCGTGCTCGGAGTGCGGACGATCCGCCGCGCCCGGTGACGGCGGCGAGGGACGACGCCCGCGACGTGGGCGTGAGCAGGCCGCGACGGGTACGCCCCCGCCATGGCGTTCCAGGTGACCGAGGTCCAGAAGGCGCTCAAGGGCGCGGGCTACCCCATCAACGGCGACCAGCTCGCCGAGCTGGCGCAGAAGAACGGAGCCGACGAGGAGTTGGTGCAGGACCTGCGCGGGCTCCGCCAGGTCGACGGCCCCAACGCGGTGATGGCCGAGCTGAAGGGCGAGCTCGGCGGCGAGACACCCGGCGGCAACTCGCAGGCCGAGCGGCCGACCAAGGACATCGACGGCCCGGCCTTCCAGGTCAACGAGGTGCAGAGGTACCTCAAGGGCGTCGACTACCCGGCCGACGGCTCGCGGCTCGCCGAGACGGCGAAGCAGAACGGCGCACCCGACGACCTGGTCGACACACTGAAGGGCCTGCGCGAGGTCGACGGACCCAACACCGTGATGAAGGAGATCAAGGACCACCTCGGCGGCCCGGCCTGACCTGCCGTGCCCGGTCGTCAGCCCAGCCGGCTGACGACCGGGGCCAGCAGCTCCGGATGGGTCAGCGGCACCATGTGCCCGCCCGCCGGCAGCGTGAAGGCCCGGCCCCTCGGCGCGGTGCGCGCGAGGTGCTCGGTCCAGCCCGCGGGCGCGATCCGGTCGTGCCGCCCCCGGACCACGAGCACGGGGCAGCGGACGGCCGCGAGCGCCGGCTCGATCCGGTGCCGGCGGGTGACGTGCAGCGTCCGCGCCATCCCGCCGAGCCCGGTCCGCAGGTAGTCCCGCACGAGCAGCGGTGCCTGCGCGGGCCACTCGTGCGCGGCCGTGCGCAGCCAGCGCTCCACGAGCCGCGGCCAAGTGCCGCCGGAGGGGTCCGTCGTCGGCCCGACGAGCACCAGCGCCCTCGGCGGGCGCGGTGCCCGGGCCGCCGCCTCCGCCACCACCTGGCAGCTCGCCGAGTGCCCCAGGACGACCCGGTCGGCGAGGTCCGCCGCCTCCAGGACGCGGCAGGCCTGCGCCGGCGGATCGAGCCGGTCGCCCCGGCGGACCCGCTCGCCGAACCCGGGCAGCGTGACGACGTCGGCACCGGCCCCGAGCACGCCCAGGGTCGGGCCCCAGCTCGCCCCGGACAGGCCGAGCCCGGGGACCAGCACGAACGGGTGCATCGGCCCGCTCAGCCGCGCCGCCGGTCGTCGGACGGGAGAGGGGAGCCCGCCGGCGCGACGGCGGTGGCCCGCCCGATGCCGGAGTCCGAGCCGGTGACGATCGCGGTGCGGGGGAAGTCGTGGGGAGTCTGCACAGGGCACGGGTGCCCGCTCGGCGCCGATGCACGCCCCGCCGAGCGACCCGGCCGACGGCAGTCCGGCGTCACCCGCCCGGCCCAACTTCCCGCCACGACGCGTCTCCCGTCACCGGATCGGGTACCTGATGCCGTCGACGGAGGGAGACACGGTGACGGTGGCGACGACGGGCGGCGGTCACGTCCAGCGTTCGGGCGGGGGCGGCTCCAGCGGGCTGGCCGACGTCGTCGAGCTGATCCTCGACAAGGGGCTCGTGATCGACGTGTTCGTGCGCGTGTCGATCGTGGGCATCGAGCTGCTCACGATCGACGCGCGTGTGGTCGTGGCCAGCGTGGACACCTTCCTGCGGTTCGCCGAGGCCACCAACCGGCTCGACCTCTACGGCAGCGAGAAGCGCGGCACCGACCTCCCGGAGATCCTGCAGAAGACCACCGAGAAGGCGATGCGCTGATCCCCCGCCGCTGATCCCTGGCGTCACCCGCCGCCGGGGCCCCCGCCGCCGTTGGGGGTGGCCTGGACGGTCGCCTGCGGCAGGAGCACCTGCTGGCCCTCGTCGAGGCCCGCGCGGACCTCGGTGAAGCTGTCCCCGACCATGCCGGGCGTGAACTCGCGGGTGACCGGCCCGTCGGAGCCCGGCAGCGACACCACGGTCCGCCCGTTCTCCTGGCGCACGGCGGCGGCCGGGACGCGGAGCACGTCGTCGACGACCTTCGTGAGGACGTCGGCCTGCGCGGTCTGGCCGTCCTTGAGCTGCGGGTCCACCTGGGTGAGCACGATCGTCGCGTAGTAGCTGACCACGCCGGAGATCTGGTCGGCGGTCGGCGCAACGGCGACCACCGTGCCCGGCGAGGTCAGGCCCGGCACCGCGTCCACCGTCACGTCGACGCGCTGGTTCGGCGAGACCTGCGCCGCGTCGCTCTCCTCGAACGGGACGACGAGCTGGAAGGTCTGCAGGTCGTTCAGCGTGATGAAGGCGCCGTTCGAGTCTCCGGTGCCCGCGGCGGCGTCCGTCGAGCCGGCGGCGGCCGGGATCCGGGCGTCCGTGCCGGGGGCCAGCGGGGCGGCGCCGCCGGCCGCGGCGACGAAGTCCCCGACCGCACCGTTGATCGCGGACACGGTCCCGGCGACCGGCGCGCGGAGCACGGCGTTGTCGACGGCCCGCTGGGCGTCGGCGACGGTGTTCTCGGCGTCGCGGACCACCGCCGCCTGCACGTCGATGTCGGCCGGGGCGTCGTTGCCGGCGCTGTCGAGCTGGCTCTGGGCGTCGGAGACGGTGCTCTCGGCGTTGGCGATGCTCACCCGGCCCTGAGCCCGGTCGGTGTCGCGTTGGTGCTCGGCGGCGTCGAGGGCGGTCTGGGAGGACACCACGTTGGCCTTGGCGGTCTGCACGGCCTGTTGGTCGGTGCGCAGGGCCGTGCAGGCGGGGTCGTCACTCGCAGTCGGCGGAGCCGTGGGGTTCGAAGAAGGGGTCGGCGTGGTCGTGTCCGCGGCCCCCTCCTTGGCGCCCAGCCCGAGCAAGGTCTTCTGCGAGCCTGACGAGGCGCTCGAGCCCGCCGCCGCACACGCCTTCTGGTCCTTCTGCAGCTGCCGCTTGGCCAGCTCCAGCTGTTTCTTGTCGAAGGCGAGCTGCACCCTCGCCCGGTCGACCGCGGAGGCGTCCGCCGCGTCGGTGGCGGCGACCTGGTCCCGGGTGGCGTCGAGGACCTGGCGGGCGGAGTCGAGCGCCGCCTGCGCCGCCTCGACCGAGTTCCCGCCGGTCAGCTTGCCGAGCGAGGCCTGCTGTTGGTCCAGCTTGGCCTGGGCGGAGGCGAGCTGGGAACGGGCGGCGGCGTCGTCGAGCCGGGCGAGCGGCTGTCCGGCCTGGACCGCGTCGCCCACCTTCACGAACAGCTCGGCGATCTGCCCGCGGTCGGCGAACCCGAGGTTCTGCTGGGTGATCGAGACGAGGCTGCCCGACGCCGAGACGGCCGTGGACACCGTGCCCCGGTCGACGACGGCGGTCGGCGGGGCCGGGGTGTCCCCGGTGCACGCCGCGGCCAGGGCGAGCAGGCCGGCCAGCCCGGCGGCGCGCAGCACGCGGGTCCGGGCCTTCGCTGTGGTCCGTGCGGTCACGATCGGGTCACTCCCCGGGTCGTCGGGATCATTGGTGCCGGAGGGCGTCGATGGGCCGCATCCGGGCGGCGCGGTTGGCGGGGTAACCGCCCGCGACCAGCCCGATGAGCAGGCTGACGGTGAAGGCGAGCACCACCGAGCCCACCGACACGGACGGGGCGGGGAAGTCGGTGACGAGCTGCGGCAGCACGATGCCCGCGGTCACGGAGAGGCCGATGCCGAGCAGGATGCCCAGCACCCCGCCGACCCCCGTGAGGATCATCGACTCGATCAGGAACTGCTGGAGGATCGCGCGCCGGCGCGCGCCGATGGCCTTGCGGATGCCGATCTCGCGGGTCCGCTCGGTGACCGTGACCAGCATGATGTTGGCGACGCCGATGCTGCCCACGATCAGCGAGATCCCGGCGACGGCGGCCACGAAGATCGTCACGAAGGACAGGACCTGCGAGGACTGGTCGAGCAGGCTCTGCAGCGCGGTCACCGTGAAGTCCCGCTCGTCCGGGTCCCGGATCTGGTGCCGCTGGTCGAGGATCGCCGAGGCCTGCTGCACGGCCTGCGGCACGACGTCGGTCGAGGTCGCTCGCACCGTGATCGAGTCGACGACGTCGCCGCCGCCGAGCAGGTAGCTGCGCGCGGCGCCGAGGGGCATGACCGCGACGTCGTCCTGCTGGCCGTTCCCCTTGAGCACGCCGATCACGCGGAAGGTCGTCCGGCCGACCCGGATGTCCTTGCCCAGCGCCTCGCCCGCCTGCCCGCCGAAGAGCGTGGCGACCGGGTTCGGCCCGAGCACCACGACCTTGGACTTGTTGCGGGCCTGCTGGTCGTCGAAGAAGGAGCCGACCACGAGCTCGCGGTTGGCGACGTCGAGGTAGTCGGCCTGGGTGCCCAGGATCGACGACCGGTACTGCCCGCCGCCGACCACCTGCAGCAGCGCGCTGCCGTTGACGGACGGCGTGACCGATCCGATGGCGGGCGCGCGGCTCCTGTCGGACAGGGCGTCGACGTCGGCGTCGGTGAGGTCGCGGGCGGCCCGGTTGCCGCTGATCGCGCCCTGGGTCTTGGTGATCTGGATCTGGTTGGCCAGCGGCCCGAAGGCGTCGGCGACGAAGCGCTGCAGCCCGTTGCCGAACGCGACCAGCACGATCACCGCGGCGACGCCGATGATGATCCCGAGCATGGTCAGGACCGACCGCAGCTTGTTGGTGCGCAGCCCGCGCGCGGCGATCCGGGCGGCCTCGGCGAGGGTCACCGGCGCTCGTCCCCCACGATGTGGCCGTCGCGCAGGGTGACCACGCGCTGGGCGAACTCGGCGACCTCGGGCTCGTGGGTGATCAGCACGATCGTGCGCCCCGCCTCGTTGAGCTCCACGAACAGGTTCATGACGTCGACCGTCGAGGCGGTGTCGAGGTTCCCGGTGGGCTCGTCGGCGAGGATCATCGTCGGGTCCGTGACCAGGGCGCGGGCCACCGCGACGCGCTGCTGCTGGCCGCCGGACAGCTCGTTGGGCTGGTGGTTCGCGCGCTCGGCCAGGCCCACCCGCGCCAGCGCGCGGCGGGCGCGGGTGCGGCGGTCCTTCGTGCCGGCGTAGACCATCGGCAGCTCGACGTTCCGGATGGCGGAGGTCCGCGGCAGCAGGTTGAAGGACTGGAAGACGAAGCCGATCTTGCGGTTGCGGATGTCGGCGAGCCGGTTGTCCGACAGGCCGCCCACGTCCGTCCCGTCGAGGCGGTAGACGCCCGAGCTCGGGACGTCGAGGCAGCCGAGGATGTTCATCATCGTCGACTTGCCGGACCCGGAGGGCCCCATGATCGCGACGAGGTCGCCGTCGTCGATCCGCAGGCTCACGTCGTCGAGCGCCCGCAGCGCGATGTCCCCGGTCTTGTAGACCTTCGACACGTGCTCCAGCTCGATCATCGTCCCCCCGGCCGTGGTCCCCCCGAACCACTCGTTCGGCCCAACGACCGGACGAGCGTTCGGTGATCACCCGGTCCGGCGAATCGGGCGCTTCTTCCGCGGACGGGCGTTGATCGGTAGCGTCCGGGCGCGCTCCCCCGAGTGACCCGGTGACACACAAGGGGGAGACATGCCCGGAGAGAGTTCGGTCGACGTACTCGTGGTCGGCGCCGGTCCGGTCGGCCTGACCGCCGCGCTCGAGCTGCGCCGCCGCGGCGTCGCCTGCCGCGTGATCGACAAGCTGGTCGAGCCACCGCAGTACCCGAAGGCCGTCGGGATCCAGCCGCGCACGCTGGAGCTGTGGGAGGCAGCGGGCGTGTTGCGCTCGGCCCTCGACGCCGGCATCCAGATGCGCGGCCAGATCGTGCTGCGCGACGGCGAGCAGGTGGCCCGCGTGGACCTCGAGGTGCCGCCGGACGTTCCCTTCGCCTTCCTGGCGCTGCCGCAGTACGAGACCGAGCGCCTGCTGGCCGAGGCCCTGGCCGGCTACGGGACCCGGGCGGACCGCGGCGTCGAGCTCCTCTCCTTCACCCAGGACGACGAGGGCGTGACGGCCGAGCTGTCCGGCGGCGAGTGCGTGCGGGCCAAGTACCTGGTCGGGGCCGACGGCGCGCACAGCGCCGTCCGCAAGGGCCTCGGGCTCTCCTTCGAGGGCGGCGCGTTCGCGGAGGAGTACATGCTCGGCGACGTCGAGGTGGACTGGTCGCTCCCGCGCGGCTACGCCCTGCGCGCCACCCGCGGCGACGACCTCCTGGTCGCCATCCCGCTCCCCGGCGACCGGCGTTACCGGATGTCCATGCTGGTCCCGCCCGACCTCGCCACCCCGGCGAGCAGCGAGATCACGCACGGCTTCGAGGCGGGCCGCACGCCGGAGCTGCACCACATCCAGGCCGTGCTCGACCGGCTCGCGCCGGAGCCGTGCACCGCGTCGACCCTGCGCTGGTCCTCGGTCTTCCGGATCAGCCACCGGATCGTCGACGCCTACGGACGGGGCCGGGTGTTCGTCGCCGGCGACGCCGCGCACATCCACCCGCCGACCGGCGCCCAGGGGATGAACACCGGCATCCAGGACGCCGTCGGGCTGGCCTGGCGGCTGGCCCTGGCGGTCGACGGGGTCGCCGCGCCCGGCCTCCTCGCGACGTACGACGCCGAGCGGCGGCCGGTCGGCGAGGAGGTCGTCGGCCGGACGGTCCGGGCCGCGACCAGCGGCGGCGTCCAGATCGACCGGGACGACCCGTGGACGACGGTCCGCCGCGAGGCGCAGCTGCTGGTCGGCTACCGCAGCAGCCCGGCGGTCTCCCCGGCCGACCCCGGCCTCGCGGTCGACGCGCCGCAGCCCGGCGACCGGGTGTCCGACGCCCGCGGCCTGGTCCGCGAGGTCGTGCGGTTCCCGGTGCGGCTGTTCGACGAGCTCGCGAGTCCCGACCACACGCTGCTGCTGTACGCCGACACCGCCGAGGGCGCCGCGGCCTTCGACAAGCTCGCCGCCACCGCCGCCGAGCTCGCGCACGGGCGGATCCGCGCGGTCGCCGTGCTCGCACCCGGGATCGAGGCCCCGTACCTGCGGATGCCGGTGCTGCGCGACGGCGCGGGGGAGGTCCGCGCGCACCTGCGCGCCGCGGACGGCGAGGCGTTCGTGGTCCGTCCCGACGGGTATCTGGGTCACCGCGGCCCGGCGGCCGACATCGCTGGGGTGGGTGGGTACCTGGGGCGCGTGTTCGGCTGAGCGGAGCGTGCGGAGCGATCATCGGCGCTGAGCGGAGCGTGCGGAGCGATCATCGGCGCTGAGCGGAGCGTGCGGAGCGATCATCGGCGCTGAGCGGAGCGTGCGGAGTGGACATCCGCGCTGATCGCACCCTCCGTTCGGTCGTGGCAGGGCGCCCGCGCGCCGCGTTGAATGGTGGGCGAGGCGCGGTTCGAGGGGAGCGAGGCACCGTGGGCAGGACGCACGAGCTGGTGGTCACCGACGGACGGCCGGTCGTGGACGGCACGGTGCTCTCCTCGGCGCAGCTGCGCGCGGAGATCCGCGAGCAGCTCGAGGCGCAGGAGGACGGGCGCGACGACGATCTCGCCCGCGAACGGGTCGAGCTCCGCGAGAGCCTCGAGCGGCTGGACTCCGGGCTGCAGGCCCTGCGGGCACGACTGAAGGAGAAGGCCGTCCATGCCGCGAAGATCGCCGGCGGGGTGGTCGGGGTGGGTGCCGCCCTCACCGGCGCCGCGGTCGTGTGGTGGAAGCGGTCGGCGCCGGAGTGAGTGCGGGCCGGTGGTGCCTCAGGCCGCCTCGCCCGGGCGGTGCACCCGGTAACGGAGGTGGACGACGTCCCGGCCGTCGATCCGACGGAGGAGCTCCAGCTCGGTGCGCTGACCGTCGAGGTGGTCGAACAGCCTCCGCCCCTCGCCGAGCAGGACCTGCACCAGGTGGATCTCCATCTCGTCCAGGAGCCCGGCACGCAGGAGCGACTGTGCTGCGCCCGCCCCGTGGACCAGGACGGCCCTGTCGCCGGCCGCGGCGCGGGCCTCGCGCACGCACTCGTGGACGTCGGTCACGAACCGCGCACAGCCCGGCGGCACGTCCCCGTCGTCGACGTGGTGGGTGAGGACGAGGACGGGCACGCCGCCGTGGTGGTCGCCCTGCCAGCGACCGGCGAGCTCGAAGGTCCGTCGACCCGAGATCACCGCGCCGGTCCCCATGGCCTCCCGGAAGACCTGGCCGTTCGGGCCCTCGGACTCGCGGTCGTCGAGCCAGTTGAACAGCCGTCCCCCGCCACGGCCGAGCTCCTGCCCGGCCCGGTCGTCGGGGCCGGCGATGTAGCCGTCGAGCGACATCGACATGTACAGCCGCACCGGACCGCTCATCGTGAGGTCTCCCGTCTCTCATCCCTCGGGCGGTGGGACCGCTCCGTGGGTCGCGGTGGTGGACGGAGGACCCTCGTCGGCCTGCGTACTCATCGGTGCGGCTGGGTGCTCGCCTCGCACGTCTCCCTGGGCTCGCGCACAAGTTCCATGCCGGAGTGCCGGGGAAGGCGCAGCCGCCGTCGCGGACGGTGACCGCGCGGCGTAGCCCGTCGGGGACGGTGCGGCTGATCCGGCCGACGTCGAGGGGGACCCCGGTGCCGTCGAGCACGACCGGGATGACGGCGGCGTCGCAGGCCAACTGGCGCAGGGTCTGCGGGGTGAGCCGGCCGCCGAACTCGAGGGACGCCGAAGCCGCGCGCCGTTCCAGGTCCTCCAGCCGAACCGTGACACTCAACTGCGGGCGGTGGCCGCCGGTCTCGGGCCACCGTCCGCGGGACAGCACCTGCACACACACCTCGGCGAGCGCTTGGGCCTGCCGTTCGGCGGTGGTGCGCTGGTCGTCGGTGTCGCGGGGGGCGGCGCCGGCGTCGACCGCGGCGGCGATGGCGTCGAACATCGCGGCGTCGTCGAAGCGGCCGGTGAGTTTGCCGCCCGATCGGGTGCGGAAGCGGGACATGCGGAGTTCGTTGAGCTGCGCGGGTGGGGTGTTGTCGGGTTCGGGCCCGTCCTGGTCGAGGATCTCGATCAGTTGGGTGCCCCAGGTGTGCAGCTCGGAGGGCGTGTAGATCCCGGCTTTGCCGGCGAGCTGGACCTCCGCGCCGGCCCAGGTCTCGGGCGGCAGTCGTCGGGCGGGGCCGCTGTCGAGCAGCCGGGCGATGACTTCGACGTGCCGGAGCCCGGCCTCGCCGGAGGCGAACACGGTCGCGGTGGCCGGGAGTCGGGCCGGCAACGGCGCACCGTCGAGCCCGATCTGTTCGCACACCGACTCGGCGGCGAGCACCCGGCGGCGGGCCTCGAAGCGTTCCCAGCCGAGCAGGTCGGCGAGCGCGCCGGTGGGGGAGCGGTAGCCGCGCTCGGCGAACACACCGCGCCGCTGCAGGTCGGCGGTGGCGTTGACCACGGCCCGGTCCAGGAAGCGTCGGGCCTCTTCGTAGGCGCGGAGCGCGTCGATGACCTCGTCGGCTGCGGCGGTGGGTCCAGCGGCGTCGACCAGCTGCGCGATGGCCTGCTGAAGGCGGTCGCGCCCGGTGCCGACGGGCCCTGCGCCCATGCCTCGAATCTACTCGAACTGATGTTCGACGATAGGCGCATCGTCGCAGTTCAGATGCCTTTTGGCGCTCCGCTGTAGCTCCGTTCGCGATTCCCTCCTTCGACACAGTGACCACTCGTCGTGGTTCACCCGCCGTTCGCCATGGAGGTGCGGGCTTTCCCTGAATGGCGGAGTGCGTCAAGGGGCTGCGCGTCCGCTCAGGCCGCGTCCGCCACGTGCGGCAACCGTCCGGCTGGGCGACGTGCTTGCCCGGGTCGCGGTGCCGGCGCTGCAGCTGCTCGTGGCCGTGGCGGACATCGCCGGGCTGATCGCTAGACGGATGTGCGCCGCCGCCACGTCCGCTACGTGCCGGGTCCGCCATGTGCCGGGTCTGCCGCGCCGCGACTGCCGCCACTCGTCGCACCACCCTCGCCGCTCCCCACGAACGACGCCGCTGCACCCCGCCCCGTTCCGTCGGGACGCCCCGCCGCGCTCCCCTCGCTAGGCTCCGCCCGGTGGAGAACGACGACGAGCGCATCGCGCTGTTCCTCGACTACGAGAACCTCGCGATCGGCGCCCGCGACGGGCTGGGTGTGGCGCCCTTCGACCTGGGCCCGGTGGCGGACGCGCTGGCCGAGCGCGGCCGGGTGGTGGCCCGGCGGGCGTACGCGGACTGGTCGGCGTTCGACGAGGACCGCAGGCTGCTCGCGCGGCAGCAGGTGGAGCTGATCGAGATCCCGCAGCGGCTCGGGGTGCCCCGCAAGAACGCCGCGGACATCAAGCTCGCCGTCGACGCGATCGAGCTGGCCTACGAACGGGGGTTCATCACCACGTTCGCGATCGGCACCGGCGACTCGGACTTCACCCCGCTCGTCCACAAGCTCCGCGAGATGGACAAGCGCGTGATCGGGATCGGGGTGGAGTCGTCGACGTCGCGGCTGCTGCCGCCGGCCTGCGACGAGTTCCTGTTCTACGACCGGCTGCCCGGCGTCGAGCCCCGACCGACGCCGCGGCGATCCAGGAGCCGCGTCGTCGTCGTCGAGCCGGATCCGGTGCCGGCCCCCGAGCCGGAGCCGGAGGAGGCCGCGTCCGTCGAGGACGAGGACCGTGAGGACGTCGGCAAGCTCGTGGCCAGCACCCTCGCCGGCCTGCAGCGGCACGCCGACGGACCGGTCCTCGCCTCGCGCCTCAAGCGGGCGATCCTGCGCAAGGACCCCACGTTCGACGAGGCGGACTGGGGCTACCGCGGCTTCGGCGAGCTGCTCCGCCACCTCCAGGGGGAGCGGGTGGTCGAGCTCGGCGAGGGATCGGCCCAGGGCGACCCGTCGGTGACCTTCCCGGAGCCCGGCCCGGACGACGACGCGTTCGGCCTGCTCGTGGAGGTCGTCCGTGGGCTGGGGCGCCCGCAGCTCTCCGGGCTGAAGAACCAGCTCCGCAAGCGCCGCCCGGACTTCAGCGAGAAGCGCTACGGCTTCAACGGCTTCCTGACCTTCGTCCGCGCGGCCCGCGCCCGCGGTCTCGTCGAGATGGAGCGCGACGACGACCTGGGCGACTACGTCCTCTCGGTTCCCCGCTGAGGACGCCCGTCAGGGGGTGGCGGCCTTCGAGCCGTCGGGCGCCACGGCGAACCACGTCCCGCCGGTGCCCTGGCCGGCGGTGGAGGTGAGGCTGCCGTCGTCGCCGGCGTAGCGGTAGAGCGGCCAGCCGGCGAGGGTGACCTGCTTGGTGCCGTCCTCGCGCGTGACCGTGCCGACCTTGCTCGCGTCGACGCCCATCAGCTCGGGCTGCTGGCCGTTGTCGAGCAGCACCGGCGGCCACTCCGCGGCGCAGTCCTCGGTGCAGGTCGTCGTCGACGGCGAGGCGGAGTCGTTGTCGTAGCGGTGCATCACGTGCCCCGCCGCGTCGGTGACGACCGTGCCGAGCGGTCCGCTCTGCACGGCCCACAGCTCGACCCCGCCGTCGCCGTGGTGCATGCCGGCCATGTCGCCATTCATGTTGGCCATGTCGTGGCCCTGCATGGACGACATGTCGTGACCCTGCATCTGGGTCTGTGCCTGCGGGGTGACCTGGTCGTCCTGCGCCCCGGAACCGCAGGCGCTCAGGCTGAGGACCCCGGCGGCGAGACCGGCCAGGATGAGGTGCGTGCGGCCCATCGGCGTCTCCTCTCGTGTCGGCGGAGACGGTAGGCCCGGCACGACGGGAGGACGCGCGACCTGAAGGGGAGGTTGCGTCCGCACCGCCGATTCGTGTTCACGGCGAGGTGAATGGCCACCGGTTGCTCCGGGGGGAGCAGCCGGCTCGGCCGGACGTGCGGTGCCCCGTTCTCAGGTTCGTCGACGAGCGGGCGAGCGGCTGCGCGAGTACCCCGTCCGGGGGTCCGAGGCGCCCGGGTCAGGCGTTCCGGATCGTGAGGCCTCCGTCGACGACGATCGTCGCCCCCGTGATGAACGACGAGGCGGGCATCAGCAGCGACACGGTGGCGTGCGCGACCTCCTCCGGGTCCCCGTAGCGCCGCAGCGCGGTCCGGCGGCGGGCGAAGACCTCCTTGTCGGAGTCCGGGATCCGGGCGGTCATGCCGGTGCGGATCGGGCCGGGGCACACGCAGTTCACGGTCACGCCGGTCTTGCCGTACTCGACGGCCAGCGAGCGGGTCAGGCCGATCACGCCGTGCTTCGAGCTGGTGTACGGGGCGATCTGGGCCGTCGCACCCAGGCCCTCGGTGGAGGCGATGTTGACGATCCGGCCGTCGCCGTTGCGGACCAGGTCGGGCAGCGCGGCGCGGGCGAACAGGGTCTGCGCGGTGAGGTTCACGGCGAGGGTGGTGGCCCAGGCCTCGGCGAACCCGTCGTCCTCGAACGGCAGGTGGATGCTGACGCCGGCGTTGTTGACCAGCCCGTCGAGCGGGCCGAGTTCCTGGCGGACCTCGGCGACGGCGGCCGCCGGCGCAGCGGGGTCCGACACGTCGGCGACGACGGGGTGCACCGTCGCCCCGACGCCACGGATCTCGTCGGCCACGGCCTTGAGGCCGTCGGCGTCGCGGTCGACGATCCCGACCTTCGCGCCCTCGTCGGCGAGCAGGTGGGCGGTCGCGCGTCCCATCCCGCTCGCGGCGCCGGTGACGAGGACGACCCGGTCGGCGACCGACCGGCTGAGCTTCGTGAGACGGGCCATGGATCAGGACTACCAGGAAACCGGCCGGAACTGAACGCTCGCTCAGGAGTAGACCGAGACAGTCCGGGTATGCATAACTCATGCATGAGTCACGGCTCGGCAACCTGCTCGGTGCCGCCGCGCTGGCCCTGTCCGACCTGATGCTGGCCCGGGTGCGGGAGGCGGCCGGGGTGAGCGTGAGCGGGGCCGCCGCGCTGGTCGTCCTCGCCCACGCGCCCGGGGTGAGCGTGACCGAGCTCGGCCGGCGGGTGGGGCTGTCCCAGCCGGCGACCGCGCGGATGGTGATGTCCCTGGAGGCGGCGGGCCTCGCCCTCCGCGGCCCCGGCGAGGGCCGGACGGTGCCGGTCGCGCTCACCCCGGCCGGGGAGCGGACGGTCCGGGAGGTCCTCACCACCCGGGCGGCGGGCACGGAGCAGGTCCTGGCCGGGCTCGACGAGGACGACCGCCGGGTCCTGACCCGCCTCCTCGAGAGCCTCCTCGCGCAGCTCTACGCCGAGGTCGGCAGCGCGGAGATGCTCTGCCGGCTCTGCGACCGGGCCTGCTGCACGGACGGCGCGATCTGCCCCGTCGGGCAGGCCGAGCGGGAGCGGTGACCGGTGGGCGCCGCACTCGCGCTGGCCTCCGCACTGAGCTACGGGCTGTCCGACGTCATCGGGGGCGTCGTCGCGCGCCGGATGCGGGCCGTGCACGTGGCCTTCCTGGGCCAGCTCGGCGGGCTGCTCGCCGTGGCGGTCGCCGCACCGCTCCTGACGCCCGCGCCGCCGGCGGTGCCCGACGTGCTGTGGGGCGGGCTGTCCGGCCTCGGGACCGGGCTCGCGATGGCGTTCCTCTTCCGCGGCATGGGCCGGGGCGCGATGTCGGTCGTGGTCCCGGTGAGCGCGGTCGGCGGGGTCGCCCTCCCCGTCCTGGTCGGGGCCACGGTGCTCGGCGAACGGCCCGCCTGGCCGACCTGGGTGGGGGTCGGCCTGGCCCTGCCCGCGCTGTGGCTGGTCTCCCGCGCGCCGGGCGGCCCGGCGGGCAACGGGGCGACGCCCGGCGCGGCGGCGGACGGGCTCGTCTCCGGCGGCGGGATCGCGATCCAGTACCTCGCGCTGGCCCGGGCCGGTCCGGCGTCCGGGCTGTGGCCCGTCCTCGCCGGCCGGGTCGCCGCGCTCGTCGCGGTCGGGGTCCTGGCCTGCACGCTGATGCGCGCCGCGACCGCGCAGGGCGAGCGACGGGCCGGGGCCCCGGAGGCGGCCGCGGCGGGCGGCGCCGGCGTGCTCGCCGCCGTGGCGCTGGGCGCCTACCTGGTCGCCGCGCAGAGCGAGTTCGTGACCGTGGCGGTGGTGCTGTCGTCGCTCTACCCGCTCGTCCCGGCGGTGGTCGGTGTCGCCGTGCTCGGCGAGCGCCTGTCCCGTGGCCAGGTGCTCGGCCTGGTCGTGGCGCTCGCCGCCGCCGTGCTGATCGCGCTCTCCTGATCCTCAGGGCAGGAAGAGCCGCACGATCTGCCGTTCGACGGCGGCGCCGGTGGACAGGTCGGCGATGAAGCTGGACACGACGGTGCCGGTGGCGCCGGCGTAGCGGCCGCTGCCCGCGACCCGCCAGGCGACCGCGCCCTGCATGACCGGCTCCCCCTCGGCCGAGGGCTCCATCGAACCCTGCCCGATGGTCGTGAGGTCCAGCGTGCCGGCGCCGAGGGTGAGGGTTCCGGTCTCGTCGAACGTCGTCTGCCCGGTGACCTGCACGCGGCTCTCGTAGCTCGCGAGGTCCGGCGCGTCGCCGGGGTCGCCGTCGAGCACCGTCACCCGGCCGCTGCCGGACTTGACCGCGAAGGCGGGCGGCTCGCCCTCCGGGGGTGTGGCCTGGGGCTCGAACGTCAACAGCAGGGTCAGGCGTCGCACGGCGGCCTCCTCGCGTCGGTGTGCGGGGAGGCTCGACCCGATCTCGGCAACCGTTAGGCCGGTACCGGCTGGGTCAGGTTGACCGCGTTGCCGTCGGGGTCCTGGATGTGCGCCACCCGCTGGCCCCAGGGCATGTCGTTGGGCGGACCGAGGACCGTGCCGCCGAGCGGCTCGACGCGCTCCAGGCGCGCCCGCACGTCGTCGACGTCGATGCTGAGCAGGACGCGGCCCGGCCCCACAGGCGCCTTCTCGTCGTTCACCAGGCCGAACTCGGCCGCACCCGCCCGCAACCCGACGTAGAACGGCTCGCCCTCGGGGGGCTGGCGCAGGATCTCCTCGGCGTCGAGCAGGCCGCGGTAGAAGGCGAGCATCCCGGGCAGGTCGGCCGTCACGAGGATCGGCTGGATCGTCGTCATGCCAGGGAGGACCGGTCCGCCCGGCCGAAGTCATCGCTCACGCCTGGATCCACAGGCTCACGGCCAGGCCGAGCCCGGCGAGCCCGATGGCGATCCGCAGCGGGGTGGCCGGCACCCGTCGGACGATCGCCGGCCCGATCCGGGCCCCGAGGAGCAGCCCGGCCGCCAGCACCCCGACCGCCGCCCAGTCCACGGGCGCGACGATCGCGAACACCACCGCCGCGACCAGGTTCGCCGCGCCGGTCGCGAGGTTCTTGGCGGCGTTGGAGCGGGCGAGGCTCTGCGACCACGCCACCGACAGCAGGGCCAGCATCATCACGCCCGCCGCGGCACCGAAGTAGCCGCCGTAGAGCGCGACCCCGAACGCGGCGACGAGGGTGAGCGGGCCGAGCGGGGTGGCCCCCCGGCTCGTGCCCGACGACTCGGCGCGGCGCTCGGCCCACCGCCGCAGCCGCGGCGCCGCCACGAGCAGCACCGAGGCCAGCGCGATCAGCCACGGCACGATCACCTCGAACGTGTCCGACGGCGTGACCAGCAGCAACGCCCCGCCGGCGGCCCCGCCGACGCCGGTGAGCAGGCAGAGCCGCAGCAGCGTCCGGCCCTGCCCGACGAGCTCGGGGCGGGACCCGGCGACCGAGCCCACCGTCGTCCCGAGCATCGCGACGGTGTTGGTGACGTTGGCGGTCACCGGCGGCAGCCCGACGGCGAGCAGCGCGGGGTACGAGACCAGCGAGGCGAGCCCGGCGACGGAGCCGGTGAGGCCGCCGCCGATCCCGGCCACGAACAGGAAGGCGAGCTGCCAGGCGCTCACCGGACGGGGGTGACCGGCGTGCCGTCGGCCTCGTCCCTCGTGGACAGGGTCTCCGGCAGCGAGGGCTTCATCCGGCCCGTCGGGAGCACGTGCGTCATCCGGTCCCCTTCCGTGGGACCCCATCCTGCGGCAGGCGGGGTGGGGCGCTCCATGGAATGTGAGCCGTCACAGGTCCGCGAACGCCGCCAGGATCTGCGCCTCGGCGATGCGCAGGTAGGTCGCGACCTCGACCGCCGCCCGCTCGCGCTCGCCGGACTCGACGAGCCCAGTGATGGCGTCGTTGCCGTCGAGGTAGGGCTCGTGGAACTCCCGCACCGAGGTCATCCGGTGGAAGACCAGCCGCATCTCGGCGAGCAGCAGCCCCATCTGCTGGTCGAGCCGCGCGCTGCCGGCCAGCCCGACGAGCGCGCGGTGGAAGTGCTGGTTGGCGCCGGCGACTCCGGGCCAGTCGTCCCGCGCGGCGGCCTCGCGACCCTCCCGCACGGCCGCGCGCAGCCGTCCGACGGCCTTCGGGTCGCCCGCGCGCTCGCCCTCCCGGACGGCGGCCGGCTCGATGAGCAGCCGGGCGCGGTAGACGTCCCGGACCGCCTCGGCGTCGGGCACGGCGACGAACACCCCGCGGTTCGGCTCGCGGACCAGCACCCGCTCCGCGACCAGCTGTGACAGGGCCTCACGCACCGTGTTCCGGGAGACCCCGAGCGCATGGGACAGCGCCTGCTCGGGTAGCCGTCCACCGGGGCGCAAGCGGCCCTCGACCACCTCGTTCCGCACTGCGTCGGCCACCCGTTCGGCCGTGGACGTGCGGGCGACGAGGGCCCGCGCCCCGGTGAGCGAGGCGAGAGCGGCGCCGGCCGGGTCCGCGATCGTCACGGGCAGAGCCTACGTGACCATCGTGTTTCCGTATCCGGGCTTCCTCTTGCTGAATTGTTGAGCAATTCCTACGCTCACCATCCGAACGACCGGGTGTGGTCCCGGTCATGGTCCGGCGGGAGGGCACGTGAGCGCGAACGGCGGCAAGGCACAGGACGGCGACCCGGCGGTGCGGGCGCGGGACGTCGGCCCGGTGGGCCCGAGCGGCGGCGCCACCGGCAGTCCGGGCGAGGGAAGGGGCCCCGCACCGGCCACGCGTCCGGCCACCGCCGTCGCGAAGGGCGGCCGCGGCGCGCTGCTCGGCGCGATGTTCCTGATGGCGACCAGCGCCATCGGCCCCGGCTTCATCACCCAGACCACGACCTTCACCGTCCAGCTCGGCGCGGCCTTCGCGTTCGCGATCCTGGTGTCGATCCTGATCGACGTCGCCGTACAGCTGAACGTGTGGCGGGTCGTCGGCGTCTCCGGCCGCCGGGCCCAGGACCTGGGCAACCGGGTGGCGCCGGGCGTCGGCTGGGTGCTCGCCGCGCTGGTGCTGATCGGCGGGTTCGTCTTCAACATCGGCAACGTCGGCGGCACCGGCCTCGGGCTGAACGCGATGCTGGGGCTCGACGCGAAGATCGGCGGCGCGATCTCGGCGGTGATCGCGATCGCGATCTTCCTGAGCAAGCGGGCCGGGGTCGCGCTGGACCGGATCGTGGTGCTGCTGGGCGTCCTGATGATCGGCATGACGGCGTACGTCGCGATCGTCTCGCAGCCCCCGATCGGCGAGGCGCTGCGCAGCTTCGTGCTGCCGGACACCGTCGACTTCCTGTCGATCACGACGCTCATCGGCGGCACCGTCGGCGGCTACATCACCTATGCCGGCGCGCACCGCATGCTGGAGTCCGGCGTGACCGGTCCCGAGAACGTCGGGCCGATCACCCGCAGCTCGGTGCTCGGGATCATGGTCACCGGCGTCATGCGGGTGGTGCTGTTCCTCGCGGTGCTCGGCGTGGTCGCGGGCGGTGTCGCGCTGGCGAAGGACAACCCGGCGGCGAGCGCGTTCCAGGCCGCGGCCGGGGAGGTCGGCCTGCGGCTCTTCGGCGTGATCCTCTGGGCGGCCGCCATCACCTCGGTGATCGGCGCGGCCTACACGTCCGTCTCCTTCCTCACCACCGACCGGACCTCGCCGCGCACGCGGAACCTGCTGACCATCGCCTTCATCGGGCTGAGCGCCGTGGCCTACCTGCTGATCGGCACCGCGCCCGTCACGCTGCTGGTGTTCGCGGGCGCCTTCAACGGCCTGATCCTGCCCCTCGGGTTCACCGTGGTCCTGTGGGTGGCGTGGCGGCGCCGCGACCTGCTCGGCGGCTACCGCTACCCGCGCTGGCTGCTGGCCGTCGGCGTCCTCGCCTGGCTGATCGCGCTCTACCTCGGCTGGTCCTCGCTGGCCGCGGTGGGCAGCCTGTTCTCGTGACCCTTCTGCACGCGGAGGTGCCGACGTGACCGCCTTCGACCTCAACTCCGACCTCGGCGAGTCCTTCGGCCGCTGGGAGCTCGGCGACGACGAGGCCATGCTCGGCCTGGTGACCAGCGCGAACGTCGCGTGCGGCTTCCATGCCGGGGACCCGTCGACGCTGCGCCGGACCGTGGCGGGCGCCGCGGCGAACGGGGTGGTCGTGGGTGCGCAGGTCGCCTACCGCGACCTCGCGGGCTTCGGCCGCCGGTTCATCGACGTGCCGCCCGCGGACCTGACCGCCGACGTGCTCTACCAGATCGGCGGGCTGGAGGCGATGTGCCGGGTGGCCGGCACGACCGTCCGGTACGTGAAGCCGCACGGGGCCCTCTACAACGCGACCGTGCACCACCGGGAGCAGGCGAAGGCCGTGGTCACCGCGGTCGCCGAGTACGACGCGGCGCTGCCCGTCCTCGGTCTGCCCGGTTCGGAGCTGCTGCGCGCGGCCGAGGAGGCGGGCCTGCGCGGGGTGCCCGAGTTCTTCGTCGACCGCGGCTACACGCCGGAGGGCGCGCTCGTCTCGCGGCGCGAGGAGGGCGCCGTCCTGCACGATCCCGACGAGGTCACCGCGCGCCTGCTGCGGATGCTCGACGAGGGCGTGGTCCGGGCCGTCGACGGCTCGGACGTGCGGGTGTCCGCCGAGTCCGCCTGCGTGCACGGAGACTCGCCGGGTGCGGTCGGCATGGCCACCGCCGTGCGTGCGGGGCTGGAGAAGGCCGGCGTGGAGCTGAAGGGGTTCGTGTGAGGGTCCTGCCCTACGGCGACGCCGCGCTGCTCCTCGAAGCCGACGGGGAGATCGCGCAGGTCGTGGCGCTCGCCGACGCCTGCCGGGAGGCGGAGCTGCGTGGGGTGCTCGACGTCGTCCCGGCAGCCCGGACCGTGCTGCTCGTCGCCGAACCCGGCGCCGACCTCGGCCGCCTGCGTGCGGACGTCGACGCGCTCGAGGTCCGGCCGGCCGAGGCGGGCGCACCGGCCGGCACCGTCGAGATTCCGGTGATCTACGACGGCCCGGACCTCGACGACGTCGCCCGGTTGACCGGGCTGGACCGCGCGGAGATCGTCGCCGCGCACACCGGCACGCCGTGGCGGGTGGCCTTCGGCGGATTCGCGCCCGGCTTCGCCTACCTGTCCGGCGGCGACCCGCGGCTGCAGGTGTCGCGCCGCGAGGAGGCCCGCACGAAGGTCCCGGCCGGGTCCGTGGGGCTGGCCGGGGAGTTCAGCGGGGTCTACCCGCGGTCGTCGCCCGGTGGGTGGCAGCTGATCGGCCGCACGGACGCGCAGCTCTGGGACCTCGACCGCGACCCGCCCGCGCTGCTGCAGCCGGGCGCCGAGGTCCGGTTCGTGGAGGCGTCGTGATCGAGGTCCTCGACACCGGCCCGCAGGCCCTGGTCCAGGACCTGGGGCGGCCCGGGCTGGCGGCGATCGGCGTCGGGCGCTCCGGGGCCGCCGACCGGGCCGCGCTGCGGCTCGGCAACCGGCTGCTGGCCAACGACGAGAGCGCCGCCGGCGTCGAGATCCTCCTCGGCGGGTTCGCCGCCCGGGCCGGGAAGGACCTGCTGGTAGCACTGACCGGGGCCCCCGCCCCGGCGACCGTCGACGGCCGCCCGGTCGGCCACCACGCGCACGTCCGGCTCCGGCGCGGGCAGGAGCTGCGGCTCGGCCCGCCGCCCGCCGGCCTGCGCACCTACCTGTGCGTGCGCGGCGGGATCGCGGTGTCGCCCGTGCTCGGCTCGCGCAGCACGGACGTCCTCTCCGGGATTGGTCCCGAGCCGCTGGAGAAGGGGGCCGAGCTGCCGGTCGGCCCGGAGCCGGAGGACTTTCCGGTGATCGACTTCGCGCCCGTCGCGACGCCGCCCACGGGGCTCGTCACCCTGCACGCGATCTCCGGGCCGCACGCCGAGCACGCCGTCGACCCGCGGGCGCTGGCCACCGCCCGGTGGGTGGCCTCCGGCCGCACCGACCGCGTCGGGATGCGGCTCGAGGGCGCGACGCTGGAGGTCGCCGAGGGCGCCGGCTCGCTGCCCAGCGAGGGCCTCACCCGCGGCGCGATCCAGCTGCCCCCGGGCGGCGAACCCGTCGTCTTCCTCGCCGACCATCCCGTGACCGGCGGCTATCCCGTGATCGCGGTCCTGCGCGACGCCGACGTCGACCGCGCCGCCCAGGTCCGCCCCGGCCAACCCGTCCGCATCACCCTGTGAGTGGCGATAGTCGCCAGAGCGACTATTGCCACTCACAGGCCCTGACCAGGGAGAACACGTGCAGAACCTGACCCCCGTCGAGGCCCGCGAGCGCTTCCGCGCCGGACTCGTCACCCCGACGGCCGGGTGGTGCGCCGGCTTCACCCAGGCCAACCTCATCGCCCTGCCCCGCGAGCTGGCCTGGGACTTCCTGCTGTTCGCGCAGCGCAACCCGCAGCCCTGCCCGGTGCTCGACGTCCTGGAGCCCGGCGAGTTCGGTGGCCCGATCCTCGACGGCGACATCCGCACCGACATCCCGCTCTACCGGGTCTACCGCGACGGCGTGCAGGTCGCCGAGACGCCCGACGCCCGCGAGTTCTGGCGCGACGACCTCGTCGCCTTCCTCGTCGGCTGCAGCTTCACGTTCGAGCGGGCGCTGCTGGCCGCGGGCGTTCCGGTGCGGCACGTCGAGGAGGGCCGCAACGTTCCCATGTACCGGACGAGCCGGCGGTGCCGCGGCGCCGGGGCGCTCGGCGGCCCGATGGTCGTCTCGATGCGGCCGGTCCCGGAGCACCTGGTGAACACGGCGATCGCGGTGACGGCCCGCTACCCCTCCGTGCACGGCGCGCCCGTGCACGTCGGCGACCCGGGTGAGCTGGGCATCGCCGACCTCGCCGCGCCGGACTACGGCGACGCCGTGACCGTCCGGGAGGGCGAGGTGCCGGTGTTCTGGGGATGCGGGGTCACGCCGCAGGCCGCCGTCGTCGAGTCCCGGCCCTCGCTCGCGATCGCGCACGCGCCCGGCCACATGCTGATCACCGACGCCCGGGACGGGGACCACCTCGTCGGCCCCGAGCCGCTGGTGGGCGCGAGCTAGCCGCAGATCTGGTCGAGGTAGGCGGTCAGCGTGCGCCGGATCGCCTCCGGCGAGGTGAGCCGCGGCCGCGCGCAGCCCTGGAAGATCAGGCCCTGGAGCAGGGCGTCGAGGCAGAAGGCGGTGGCCTCGGGGTCCAGCTCCGGCCGCAGCTCCCCGCTGGTCTCCAGGACGCCGACGGCCCGGCGGGCCAGCCGGCGGATCCCGGCGCCGGTCTCCTCGCTGATCGCCGCCAACGCCGGCGACGACCGGGCGTGCGCCGCGAGGGCGAGGTAGGTCTCGGGGTCGGCGCGCTGCCGCTCCTCGACCGGCAGCAGCTCGAGCAGCATCCGCTCGACGCCCTTGCGGTCCACCGCCTCCACCAGCAGCGGTACCACCCGGGCGGCGCCACTGGTGACGGTCTCCACCATCGCCGTCTGCAGCAGGGCGTCCTGCGTGGGGAAGTAGTAGCGCAGGGCCGTGGGGGACAGGCCCGCCTCGGCGGCGACGCCGCGGACGGACGCCCCGGCGATCCCCTCGCGGCGGAGCACCCGCCAGAGCGCCTCGACGATCTCGGCGCGCCGGGCGTCGTGGTCGGCGAGGCGCGGCACGGGCTTTGTCTACCACGGCGCGGCGGGTAGGTTCTGGTACGGCCGTACTAGCAACGCTCCGTGCCGGTGGGTGACCGACGGGGGGTCGGCACGGGCGACGCGACGTGCGGTCAGGGCGCGGCCCCGGTCCCGTGACCGGGGCCGCGCTCCCCCGAACGCCGTCTCAGGGGTGTCTCAGCGTCGTAGCGGTGCTTGCATCGGATGTTCACGAGCCCCCGCTAGGGTCGGCCGCGTGCTGCCCACGCTCCGAGCACGCCTCGCGTCCTGGTTCGTCCGCCGTCAGCTGGCCCGCATGAACCGGAAGGGACTCGACCTGGGGTCGCTGCTGCCCGACTCCGCGCTGATGCCGCTGCGCCGCGACGGGCTCGACCCGATCGCGGCCCTGGCCGAGAGCCGGGAGGCCGCGCCCGTCAGCCGGCTCGACCTGCCGGTGAAGATCAGTGTCTGGCTGGTCACCGGGCGTGACGAGGTCCGTTCCGTCCTCGGCTCCGTCGACACCTACTCGAGCGACTTCAACCACCTCGCCGTGCAGGTCGGGATGGCGGAGAGCGAGCACCCCGGGGGGCTCGGCTTCTCCGACCCGCCGGTGCACACCCGGCTGCGCAAGCTCCTCACCCCCGAGTTCACGATGCGCCGGCTCGCCCGGCTCACCCCGCGGATCGAGGAGATCGTGGGGGACTGCCTCGACCGGATGGACGCGGCCGAGGGCCCCATCGACCTCGTCGAGGAGTTCGCGCTGCCGATCCCGTCGCTCGTGATCTGCGAGCTGCTCGGGGTGCCGTACGCCGAGCGCGAGGCTTTCCAGGAGGTCGCGACCGCGCGGTTCGACCTGCTCGGCGGGGCCAGCGCCTCGCTCGGCGCGATCTCCGACTCGCTGGTCTTCCTGCGCGAGCAGGTCAAGAAGCAGCGCGACGCCCCCACGGACGGCCTGCTCGGCATGATCATCCGGGAGCACGGCGACCGGGTGGACGACGAGGAGCTCGCCGGTCTCGCCGACGGCGTCCTGACCGGCGGGTTCGAGACCACGGCCAGCATGCTCGCCCTCGGCACGCTCGCGCTGCTCGAGGACCGGGAGGCGGCCCGGATGATCCGCGAGGACGACGCCGCGGCCGGCCCGATCGTCGAGGAGCTCCTCCGCCACCTCACCGTCGTGCAGGTCGCGTTCCCGCGGTTCGCCACCCGGGACGTCGAGATCGGCGGGGTCGCGGTGCAGGAGGGCGACGCGGTGATCTGCTCGCTGCTCTCCGCCGACCGGGACGGCGAGGGGCTGGAGACCTTCGACCCGCACCGCGTGCCGGGCTCGCACTACGCCTTCGGCCACGGCATCCACCGCTGCATCGGCGCCGAGCTGGCCCGGATGGAGCTGCGCGCCGCCTACCCGGCCCTGTTGCGCCGGTTCCCCGACCTCCGCCTCGCGGTGCCGGTGGACGAGCTGGAGTTCCGGGACGCCTCGATCGTCTACGGGGTGGAGACGCTGCCCGTGCTCGCGCGCTGAGCGCGCCAGCTCTCGCAGAACTCGACGAACGCCGCCGCCCGGCGGGTGAGGCGTCCGGCCGCCGGCGTCGCCACCACGACCGGCATCGGCGGCAGGGGGTCACGGACCGCCAGGTGGCGCAGCGGTAGCCCTTCGGCACTGGAGCGGACCACGGGCTGCTGGATGAGCATGCCGAACCCGAGGCCCCGGGCGACGAGTGCGCGCACGGTCTCGACACTGCGCGTCCGGTGCCGGATGCGCGGCTCGACCCCGTGGTCGCGGAGCAGGCCGCCGAAGTACTCCTCGCTCGGCGGGACGTCGAGCATGATCATGTCCTGGTCCGCGAGGGCGGCGAGGGGCACGTCCGGCGCGGCGGCCAGCGGGTGGTCGGGTGCCACCAGCACGTAGGGCCAGGTCCGCTCGACCACGCGGGTCTCGATACCGGGCCGGATCCCCAGGTCGTAGAGCAGCGCGGCCTCGCAGTCCCCGGCCAGCAGCGCGCGCTGCAGGCCCTCCAGCGAGTCCTCCACGAAGTCCAGCCGGACCGCCGGGTGGGCCGCTCCGAACGCCTGGAGCAGGGGCGGCAGCACGAACGGGCCGAGGGTCCGGAAGCACCCGACGACCAGCCGCCCGGACAGGGCCCCGCCGAGGTCGCGGGCCCCGGCCACGAGATCCTCCGCCCGCGCGAGGAGGGACCGGGCCTCCGGCAGGAGCTCGCGCCCGGCGGCGGTCAGGGTGAGCCCGCGGGCCCGGTGCCGGAGCAGCAGCTGGACGCCCAGGCCGCGCTCCAGGTCGGCGACGGCCATCGAGACCGCGGACTGCGACACGTGCAGCCGCTGCGCGGCGCCGGACATCGTCCCGACCTCCGCGGCCGCGACGAAGTAGGCCAGCTGCCGCAGGTCGACGCGGGTCATCAGCAGAACTTATCCAGTGGGTCAAACCTATGTGCTTTACGGATCACGCGGCCGCGCCCATCCTGGGCGCACCCGACGACGGAGGTGGACCATGACCCCACCCGACACCCGTGGCTGCCCGGTCCGCGCGGACGTGGACCCGTTCGACCCGGCCTACCTCGCCGACCCGTATCCGCTGCTCGCGGAGCTGCGCGAGCACGAGCCGGTCACCTACCTGCCGGTCCTCGACATGTGGGCCGTCACCCGGCACGCCGACATCGACGCCGTCTTCCGGGACCCCGTGACCTTCTCGGCGTCGATCGCGCAGGATCCGATCTTCCCGCCCGCTCCCGAGGCCCGGGCGGTCCTGGCGGGCTTCCGCGCGGCCCCGACGATGTCGAACTGCGATCCGCCGAAGCACACCCGGATCCGCCGGCACACCGCGCGCGCGTTCTCCGCGCGGCGGATCGCGGTGGTGGAGCCGGCGATCCGGGCGAAGGCCGCGGAGCTGATCGCCGCGATGCTGCGCGAACCGGAACCCGACGTCGTCGAGTCCCTGACCTTCCCGCTGCCCGCCTCGATGATCTTCACGCTGATCGGCTTCCCGCCGGAGGACACGGAGATGTTGCGCGGGTGGTGCGGCAACCGCACGGCCTTCAGCTGGGGCCGGCCGACCGCCGAGGAGCAGACCGGGATCGCCCGGAACATGGTGCGGTACTGGCGGTACTGCGAGGAGTTCGTGCACGCGCGGCTCGCCGATCCGGCCGACGACTACACCAGCGACCTCCTCCGCGCGCACCTCGCCGACCCGGAGGACCTGACGGTCGACGAGATCGTCAACGTCGTCTACGGGCTGAGCTTCGCCGGCCACGAGACCACGACCAACCTCACGACCAACGGCCTGCGCCGGCTGCTGGAGGACCGCAGCCGGTGGGAGGCGCTGTGCGCCGATCCGGCGCTGGTCCCGGCCGCGGTCGAGGAGGTGCTCCGGTACGACACCAGCGTGATCGCCTGGCGGCGCCGCACAACCCGCCCGGTCGACGTGGGCGGGGTGCCGTTGCCGGCGAACGCCCGCCTGCTGCTCCTGCTCGGCGCGGCCGGGCGCGACCCGCGGGCCCACCCCGACCCGGACGTCTTCGACCTGCGGCGTGAGCCCCGTCCGCACCTGGCCTTCGGCAAGGGCGTGCACTTCTGCCTCGGCGCCCCGCTGGCCCGCTCGGAGTTCCGGATCCTGCTCGAGCTGCTCCTGGCGGCGGCGCCGGACCTCGAGCTCGTCCCGGACCAGGAGCTGCGGTTCTCCCCGAACGTCAGCTTCCGCGGCCCGCGCTGCCTGCTCGTGCGCCGCGGGGGTGGATGAGCCACCACCGGATCGAGGTGTGGTGGGTGTCACGGGCGGGTGTTACGGTCGGACAACCAAACGGACGTTAGACAACGACGCCTGATGTGCCGGAGGCCCTCGTGTCCGCACCCACCACGCCCGCCGCGCCCGACATCCTCTCGCCGGAGTTCGCGCGCGACCCCTACTCCGCCTACGCCGTGATGCGCGAGCACCACCCGCTGATCTGGCACGAGGCGACCTCGTCCTACGTGATCAGCCGCCACGCCGACGTCGTCCGGGCCTTCAAGGACCCGGTCTTCACCAGCCGGAACTACGAGTGGCAGCTCGAACCGGTGCACGGCCGGACGATCCTGCAGATGGACGGCCGGGAGCACGCGACGCACCGCAACCTGGTCGCGCCGGCCTTCCGGGGCCGCGAGCTGGCCGAGAAGTTCGTGCCGGTCATCGAGCGCAACTCGGCGGAGCTGATCGAGGCCTTCCGTTCGGCGGGCGAGGTCGACCTGGTCGACCGCTACGCGACCCGGTTCCCGATCAACGTCATCGTCGACATGCTGGGCCTGCCCAAGGGCGACCACGAGCACTTCCACCGCTGGTACACGTCGATCATGGCCTTCCTGTCCAACCTGTCCGGGGACGAGGAGGTCGTCGCGCAGGGCCTGGCGACCAAGGCCGAGTTCGAGGAGTACCTGCTCCCGATCATCGCCGCCCGCCGGGAGGACCCGGACGACGACCTGCTGTCCACCCTGTGCACGGCGGAGATCGACGGCGTCCGGATGAGCGACCACGAGATCAAGGCCTTCTGCAGCCTGCTGCTCACCGCGGGCGGCGAGACCACCGACAAGGCGATCGCCAGCCTGATGGTCAACCTGGTGGCGCACCCCGAGCAGCTCGCCGCGGTCCGCGCCGACCACTCCCTGATCGCGGCCGCGTTCGCCGAGACGCTGCGCTTCTCCCCGCCGGTGCACATGATCATGCGGCAGCCGGCCGAGGACGTGGAGCTCTCCGGCGGCGTCGTCCCGGCGGGGAGCACGGTGACCTGCCTCATCGGGGCGGCCAACCGGGACCCGGAGCGGTACGCGAACCCCGACGAGTTCGACCTGCACCGCCCCGATCTGGACCTGGCCCGGGCCTACACCGCGGGTGCCGGCCACACGGCGTTCGCGCTCGGGCGGCACTTCTGCGTGGGCGCGATGCTCGCCCGCACGGAGCTGGAGATCGGGATCGCCCAGCTGCTCGACGCGATGGACGACATCCGGTTCGCCGACGGCGCGCCGCCTCCCGAGTACGGCGTCTTCACCCGCGCACCGACCTCGCTGCCCCTGGTGTTCACGCCCGCCGGGTGACCCCGCCGCCCCCGCCGGCGCGACAGGCGGCCGGGAGGGGGTGGGGTGCCGGGGCGGTCGGTCAGTCCTGCCGCAGCTCGCGGCGCAGGAGCTTGCCCGTGGCCGACCGCGGGAGGGCGTGCACGATCTCCACCTCGCGCGGGTACTTGTAGGCCGCCATGCGGCGTCGGCAGTAGTCGATCAGTTCCGGCTCCGTCGCCCCGACCCCCGGGCGCAGCGCGACGTAGGCCCGGGTCGACTGCCCCCGGTAGTCGTCCGCGATGGCGACGACCGCCGCCTCCTGCACGGCGGGGTGGGTGGCGAGCACCTGCTCGACCTCGTGCGGCCAGACCTTGTACCCCGCCGCGTTGATCAGGTCGGTGCTGCGGTCGACGACGTAGAACCAGCCTTCGGCGTCCATGAACCCCACGTCGCCGGTCTTCAGTCCCGCGTCGGCGAAGGCGGCGGCCGTCGCGTCGGGCCGCCGCCAGTAGCCCGGCGCCACCTGGGGGCCGGAGGTCACCAGCTCGCCGATCTCGCCCGGCGGCAGGGGCTCGCCGTCGTCGTCGACGACGCGGACCATCGTGTCGAAGACCGGTACGCCGACGGAGAGCACGCCTGTGTCGCGGTCGACGGGCGCGCGGACGCCCGGCGGGACCATGTGCGTCGGTGACGACGACTCGGTCTGGCCGTAGACGTTGTGGATGTAGGAGCCGAGCGCCGCCTCCAGCCGGTCGGCGACCTCGGGGAGGATCGGCGAGCCCCCGGAGTAGAGCAGGCGCAACGACCGGAGGTCCCCCGTCCGGAGCCCCGGCTCCTCCGCGAGTGCGATGTACGCCGTGATCGGTGCGACGGCGAAGGAGGGCCGGTGCTCCCGGACGGCGTCCAGCACGACGCCGGGGTGGAAGCGGTGGGTCAGCACGACCGGGGAGCGGAGGGTGAACGCCAGCAGGATCGCGCCGACGAGGCCGGTGACGTGGAACACCGGTGCCATGGCGAGGACCGGTTCGCCGGCGCGCAGGCCCGTCCAGTCCCGGTAGGTCTGCGCGTTGAAGGCGAGGTTGCGGTGCGTCAGCATGGCCGCCTTCGGCTCGCCGGTCGTCCCGGAGGTCGGGGCGAGGACGGCGACGTCCGTCGGGACCGGCGGGACGTGCACCGGCGCCGGCCCGGCGAACGAGGCGACGAGGGCGCCCAGGTCGAGCGTGTCGCCGGGCCTGCAGCGGCGGGCTCCGGCGAACAGGCGCTCGTCAGGACGGGTCTGGTCGTCCAGGGGGGACGCCGTGACCACTGTGTGGACCCCCGTGTCGCCCTGGGCCAGCACGCCGCGGGCCACGTCCTCGTAGAGATCCTCGAGGGCGAGCAACGCGGTGGGGGCGTAGTCCCGCAGGGCGAACTCGAGCTCGCGCGCCTTGCTCATCGGGCTGACCAGGGCGGCGATGCCTCGCGCCTTCCACGCGGCGATCAGCCCGATCACGAACGCGGGATCGTTCTGCAGGTACAGGGCGAGCCGGTCTCCGGGGGCGAACCCGCGAGCCGTCAGCAACGCGGCGAGCGCGTCGGACGCAGTGTCGAGCCGGGCCCAGCTGATGCTCGTGCCGAAGTAGTGCAGGGCGGGAGCGTCAGGCGCCGCCTTCACTGCCGAGGTGAAGAGGGCGAGGGCCGACTCGTGCTCGACCTGCAGCGACGGGGCGCGCCCGGCGGGGTAACGCGCGAGCCACGGCCGTTCGTCGTCGACACTCATGCCCGCCTCCCGGCGACCGGGGCGAGGGTGACCGCTCCCACGTGCGGGGAGTCTACGGACCGGCGCGAGCCGCCTACGATGTTCAGCATGCCCGAACAGCCGGCCGGAGGGGTGGCGGTCCGACGGGCTCGTCAGCATGCCGGTCTGACGCTGCGGCAGCTCGCCGCCGATCTCGGGGTGAGCGTCGGCACGATGAGCGCGATCGAGAACGGGAAGGTCGGCCTCACCGTCGACCGCCTGCAGCAGATCGCGCGCCGCCTCGGGATGTCCGCGAGCCAGCTGCTCGACCCCGACACCGCCCCGCTCCCGGGCCCACCGCCGCCGGAGGCCTCCCCGCCTCCGGCGGGCTGGCGGGATTTCGCCGCACTCGACCTCGACCCGGTGCTCACCTCCGCGGTCGAGGTCTTCAACGAGACCGGCTACCACGGCGCGACCATGCGGGTCATCGCGACCGGCGCCGACATCAGTATCGCCGGCATGTACCACCACTACCCGAGCAAGCAGCGGCTCCTGGTGGCGCTGGTGGAGCTCGCCCTGCAGGACCTCCGCTGGCGTATCACGGCCGCGGCCGGCGACGCGGCCGGCACGGTGCAGGAATTCGCGAACATGGTCGAGGCCATGGCGCTCTTCCACACCGAGCGGGCCGAACTGGCCCACATCGTCCTCTCCGAGATGCGCAGCCTCGAGGAGCCCGACCGCAGCCGGCTGACCGGCCTTCAGGGCGAGATCCGGGAGGCCTTGGACAGCACCGCCTCCCGTGCCGTCGAGCAGGGGAGGTTCGCCGTGCGTGACCTGCCGACGACGATCCGGGCGATCACGACGATGTGTCTCGCCCTGCCCTACTGGTTCCCGGGCGACGGGTCACCCGGTGCGCCCGGGCCGGCAGGGCTCGCACGCCGGTACGCGGACCTGGCCCTGGACATGATGCGCGTGGTCCCGGACCAGGCGGGACCCGAGTTCAGCTGAGCTGAACTTCCGCGCTCGCAGCCGCGGACGCTCGCCGCGCGAGATCCTGCGTCGTTCCGCAGGTCAACCCAAACCAGGCCTTGACGGGACCGTCGGTCGTCAGCATCATCCTGAACACCGCCCGAGCGAACGTTCTGAATGCTCGGCGTCTGTTCAGTGCCGGTGATGTGCGTGTTGTGTGCGTGAAGGAGACGACGATGTCCGAAGTTCCTGCGATGCGCGAGCTCCTCGGCGAGGACGCCCCGAAGAACTGGGGCAAGTGGGGTCCCGACGACGAGCTGGGCTGCCTGAACTACCTCGACGCCGGTGAGGTGCTGCGCGGCGTGCAGCACGTGAAGTCGGGCGAGGTCTTCACGCTGCAGATCCACATGGGTCGCACCGAGAGCCCCGGGGACCCGATCTGGCCCGGCCGCAAGGGCATGTCGCGCCAGAACGAGCTCGACGAGTCCACGTGGGACGGTGCGGACGCCCCGGCCTTTCCCGGTGGCCTGCACTACGCGGACGACACCGCGCACATCTTCCTGCAGGGCTCCACGCAGTACGACGCGCTGGGCCACGTCTGGTACGACGGCCAGCTCTGGAACGGCTACGACGCCCGTACGACGATCGACGCGATGGACAAGGCGTCCGTGCTGCCGATCGCCGAGAAGGGGGTCGTCGGGCGCGGCGTGCTGATCGACATGGCCCGCCACCGTGGCAAGCAGTGGCTGGACAAGGGCGAGACGTTCGACCACACCGACCTCGAGGCCGCGGCGAAGAACCAGGGCGTCGAGATCGAGAAGCACGACGTGCTGGTCATCCGGACCGGTTGGATGAAGTACTGGTACGAGCTCAACGACCCGGAGACCTTCTACGACGGGTTCGTCGAGCCCGGCCTGACCTACTCCCGCGAGCTCGTCGAGTGGTTCCAGGAACGGGAGATCCCGAACCTGGTCACCGACACCATCGCCAACGAGGTCACCGCCGACCCGAACTCCGGTGTCGCCTTGCCGCTGCACTGCGCGCTGATGCGCAACCTCGGCGTCACGCTCACCGAGATCGCCTGGCTGGACGACCTCGCGGACGCCTGCGCCGCCGACAACCGCTGGTCCTTCCTGTACGCCGCCGCTCCGCTGAAGGTCGTGCACGGCACGGGCGCGCCGGTCAACCCCATCGCCATCCGCTGAGGGATTCGATGTCCGTCTACGACGACAAGCCCTGGCTCGCCCGCTACGACCAGGGCCAGCCGCATTCACTCACCCCGGAGTACGACTCCGCGCTCGACATGTTCCGCGCAACCGTCGCCCGGGCGGGCGACGCGGACGCGATCCGCTACTTCGACCGCCGCATCGGCTTCGCCGAGCTCGACGCCCTGACCGACGCGTTCGCCGCGGGGATCGCCGCCGAGGGCTTCCGACCGGGCGAGCGGGTCGCGATCTTCGCGCAGAACGTGCCGCAGTTCGTGATCGCCCAGGTCGGGACCTGGAAGGCGGGCGGGATCGCCGTCTCCGTCAACCCGATGAACAAGGAGCGCGAGCTTGCCGAGCTGCTGAAGGACTCCGAGGCCACGGTCCTGGTCGCCCTGCAGTCGCTGTACCGGGACGTGGCCACGAAGGTGCTCGACGGCACCGCCGTGCGGACCGTGATCACGACGTCCGAGCTGGACTTCCAGACCCGCGACGCGCCCGCCGTCTTCGCCGGGGTCGAGCGGATCGAGAGCCCCGGGACCACGGACCTGCTCGAGCTGCTCGAGGCTCACCGCGGCGCCACGCCGCCGGAGGTCACGCTGGGCCCCGACGACGTCGCCTTCCTGACCTACACCTCGGGGACCACGGGCCCGCCCAAGGGCGCCATGACCACCCACCGCAACGTCGTCTTCAACGCGCAGACCTACCGGGACTGGATCGGGATCGGCCCGGACGACGTCGTCCTCGGCATCGCCCCGCTGTTCCACATCACCGGGCTGGTCGGGCACATCGCCATCTCGCTGCTGTCCGGGGCCCCGTTGGTGCTGATGTACCGGCTGGACCCGGCACTGACGCTGGACGTCGCCGAGGCCGAAGGCGCCACGTTCACGGTCGGCTCGATCACCGTGTTCATCGCGTTGATGAACGCCCCCAACGCCGACAAGGCGAAGCTGGCCACGCTGACCAAGGTCTACTCGGGTGGCGCCCCCATCCCGCCCAGCACGGTCGACGCCTTCCGGGACGCCTTCGGCCACTACATCCACAACATCTACGGCCTGACCGAGACGACGTCGCCCTCGCACGGCGTCCCGTTCCACGCCGAGGCGCCGGTCGACCCGGCTTCCGGCGCGCTGTCGGTCGGGGTGCCCGTCTACGACACCGTCGTGCGGATCGTCGGCGAGGACGGGCAGGACCTGCCTCCGGGCGAGGTCGGCGAGCTGGTCACCGCGGGCCCGCAGGTCGTGGCCGGATACTGGAACAAGCCGGAGGAGACGGCCAGGGCGCTGCCCGAGGGTGTGCTGCACACCGGCGACGTCGGGTACATGGACGAGCAGGGCTGGTTCTACATCGTCGACCGGAAGAAGGACCAGATCAACGCCGGTGGCTACAAGATCTGGCCCCGCGAGGTCGAGGACGTCCTCTACGAGCACCCGGCAGTCCGCGAGGCGGCGGTCGTGGGCGTCCCGGACGAGTACCGCGGCGAGACCGTGAAGGCCTTCGTCTCGCTCAAGGCCGACGCCTCGACCACCCCGGAGGAGATCATCGCGTTCACCAAGGAGCGGATGGCCGCGTACAAGTACCCGCGGCAGGTCGAGATCCTCGACGAGATCCCGAAGACGGTCAGCGGCAAGGTGCTGCGGCGCGAGCTGCGCACCCGGAGCTGACGCCGCCGCGCTCGGCCCCTCCCGCCCGGGAGGGTGCCGGGCGGCCCCACCGGCACCCGTGTCGGCCCCTGGGCCCCGGCGCCGAGCATGCGACCGACGCGGCTCGGCGCCGGGGTCCCCCAACCCGGCCCGCCGCCCGGGCACCGCGCACCTCGGTGCGGAGTCCTGGTGCGGAGTCCTGGCCGGTGTGCCCGCCGGGACGACCGTCCCTGTTCCGCATACGCACGAAGGAGTGCTCGATGCCCAAGACAGTCCTCATCGCCGGCGCCAGCGGCCTCGTCGGGGCCGCTTGTGTCGACAGGTTCCTCGACGACGGCTGGAACGTGATCGCGGTGTCCCGCCGCGAGCCGGAGATCTTCGGCGACAAGCCCTTCCGCCACCTCCCCCTCGACCTGCAGGACGCCGAGGCCACGCGGGCAGGCGTCGCCGATCTCGCCGACGTCACGCATGTCGTCTACACGGCCGTGTTCGAGAAGCCGGGGCTGATCGCCGGCTGGACCGAGCAGGACCAGATGGACACCAACCTGGCGATGCTGCGCAACCTCGTCGAGCCGCTCGCCGAGAACGCCCGGCTCGAGCACGTCACCCTGCTGCAGGGCACCAAGGCCTACGGCATCCACCTGCACCCGATGCGGATCCCGGCACGGGAGCGGTACCCCCGGGACGACCACGCCAACTTCTACTGGCTGCAGGAGGACTACATCAAGGAGAAGTCCGCCGCGAAGGGGTTCCGCTTCACGATCATGCGCCCGCAGCTGATCGTCGGGCCGAACACCGGCGTGGTGATGAACCTTCCGCCCGTGATCGGGGCCTACGCCGCCATCTGCAAGGAGGAGGGTCGCCCGTTCGGCTTCCCGGGTGGCGTCTCCTACGTCTGGGAGGCCGTGGACACACGGCTCGTCGCCAACGCGATCCACTGGGCGGCCGAGGCGCCCGCCGCGGACGGGCAGCACTTCAACCTGACCAACGGCGAGGTGTTCGAATGGCGTGATCTGTGGCCGGCGATGGCCGAGGTCCTCGGCGTCCAGGTCGGCCCCGACGAGCCCTTGTCACTGGGGAAGTTGCTCCCGGAGAAGGCCGACGTCTGGGACCGGATCGTCGAGAAGCACGGCCTGCGCAGGCTCACCATCGAGCAGCTCCTCGGCGAGTCGCACCACTACGCCGACTTCTGCATGGCCTACGGCGCCGCCGAGCCTCCGCCGCCGGCGTTCGTCAGCACGGTCAAGATCAAGCAGGCCGGGTTCACGGAGGTCCGCGACACCGAGGAGACCTTCGTCCACTGGTTGAAGGTGTTGCAAGAGCGTCGAGTGCTCCCGCCCGCCTAGGCCGTGTCTCCCGACCCGCCACCACCGCTCCCGGCGCCCACGCCGTCCCCGCCGGCGTTGCCGGGCCACCCGATTACGCCCGGTATGAGGGCGGCCCGGCGGCCTTGCCGGGAACAACGTGGATCACCGGGCCCGGCGGCGCCAGGTTGAGAGACACGGCCTAGGAACACGGGGACCCGCCCCCGCGCCCGGCCGGTAGGCGCAGGCTGGCCGGGATCGGGCACCACCGACGGGTGCCTCGGCCGCCGCCGCGCGATCGGCCTCACGCGGCGGCGGCGAGGTCCGCCCGGGCGAGGAAGCCGACGACGAGGGCGCGGCAGGCGTCGGCCAGCTCGTCGGCGCGCGAGATGAGCTCGGCGCGCACCGCGTCGAGGTCCACCTCCGCGGCGACGGCCGCGGCGACGTCGGGCGCCCAGGACTCGGACCAGGTGGCGAACACGTCCGGGGTGATCTCGGGGTGGAACTGCAGGCCGAGGTGCGGTCCGAGGGCGAACGCCTGCAGGGCGACGGCGTTGCGGGACAGCTCCTCCGCCCCGGGCGGCAGGGTGAAGGCGTCGTAGTGGAACTCCATCCACCGCCCGGCCGGGAGCACGTCCGGCCGGAGGGTGTCCAGGTCGACCAGCCCGCGCTCCGGCTCGGGCGCGCGGCCGACGGTCCCGCCCAGCGCCCGGGCCAGCGCCTGTCCGCCGAAACAGATGCCGAGCACGGGCGTGCCGACCTCGACGGCGCGGCGCAGGAAGTCCAGCTCGGGCGCGAGCCACGGCAGGGAGTCGTCGTACGCGGCGTGCGCGGAGCCCATGACCACGACGAGGTCGCGGTCGGCGGGGTCCGGAACGCGGCCGTCGCCCAGGAAGGTCGCGATCTCGACGTCGACGCCCTGCTCGGCGAGGGCCGGCAGGACGGTCCCCGGGAGCCGGCGCTGCCGGAGGGGATCGGTCTCGTGGACGACGACGAGTGCGCGGGGCATGCCCCGTGGCTACCGGTTCGGAGCGCCTCCCGTCCACCCCGCCGCCTCCCGCCCTACCCCGCCCCCACCAACCGGAGGGCGAACTCGGTCTGCTGCCACACGACCTCGTTCTCGCTGAGCTCGCCCTCCTCGCGGTACCAGGTGGCGAGGCCCATACCGAGGTCGAGGATCGCGTAGGAGGCCAGGCGGACCGAGGGGACGCGGAAGCGCCCGGCCGCGACCCCCTCCTCCACCAGCCGCCGGAAGGAGCGCTCGTACTCGGCCCGCTTGCCGAGCACCGTCCCGCGGTGCGGCTCGACGAGGCTGCGCATCTCGCTCGCGCCGACGAAGGCCTCGCGCCGGTGCCGGGCGTGGAAGCGGACGTGCGCGTCGACGGCCCGGCGCAGCCGCTCGACCGGGTCCGCGGTGCCCGCGAGTGCCACGCGCTGCAGCTCCAGCAGGCCGTCCATGGTGGTCGTCATCAGCTCGACCAGCAGGTCCTGCTTCGACGCGACGTGCTTGTAGAGGCTCGGCCCGCGGATGCCCACGGCCGCGCCGATCTCTGCCATCGTGGTGCCCTCGTAGCCGCGGGCGGCGAACAGCTCGAGCGCGGCCGCGCGGATCGCGGTACCCGTGGCCCCGGTACCCAATGCCCACCCCCTCGCGGCTAACGAGTGATAGCCGCGACCGTGACAGTACCCGTCGTCGTATGGTCCGATGGCTAGCAGTCGTTAGCCGATCGATCCGAGGAGGCACCGTGGCCGTGCAGGGACTCGACCTGCCGAAGCTCCAGGCGTACGTCGAGGAGCACGTCCCGGGCACCGGCCCGCTGTCCGCCGAGCTGCTGCACGGTGGCCGCTCCAACCTCACGTACCGGCTGACCGACGGCACGCAGACCTGGGTGCTGCGCCGGCCGCCGCTGGGTGGGCTCACGCCGTCGGCGCACGACATGAAGCGCGAGTACACGGTCGTCGCGGCGCTGTACGGGCACGGCGTGCCGGTCGCGAAGCCGATCGTGCAGTGCGAGGACGACTCGGTGATCGGGGCGCCGTTCGCGGTCGTCGAGTTCGTGGACGGGCGGGTGATCCGGACCCGGGACGAGCTCGACGCCCTCACGGACGGCGAGGTGCACGACTGCGCCTTCGCGCTGATCGACGCCCTGGCCGCCCTGCACGCCGTCGACCCCGCGTCGGTGGGGCTGGAGAAGTTCGGGAAGGCGCAGGGCTACCTCGGCCGGCAGGTCCGGCGCTGGTACGACCAGTGGACGCGCGTGCAGACCCGTCCGCTGCCCGACGTCGAGACCCTGCACGAGCGGCTCGCGGCGATCACGCCGGAGGAGTCCGCCGCGTCGATCGTGCACGGCGACTTCCGCATCGACAACGCGATCCTCGGGCCGTCCGACGTCACCGAGGTGCGCGCGCTCGTCGACTGGGAGATGTCCACGCTCGGCGACCCGCTGTCGGACCTCGCCCTGCACATCGCCTACTCCGACCCGGTGTTCGACCCGGTGCTCGCGGGCGGCGCGGCCGCCACCTCGACCCGCATGCCCCCGGCCGACGACCTGGTGGCCCGGTACGCCGAGACGTCGGGCCGCACCATCGCCGACTGGCCCTTCTACCTGGCCCTCGGCTACTTCAAGGCCGCGGTGATCGCCGAGGGCATCCACGCGCGGTTCGTGGCCGGGAAGACCGTCGGCGAGGGCTTCGAGACGGTCGGGGGTGCGGTCGAGCCCCTCGCCGCCGCCGGGGTCCGGGCGCTGGGGAACTAGGCCGTGTCTCCCAACCCGCCACCACCGCTCCCGGCGCCCACGCCGTCCCCGCCGGCGTTGCCGGGCCGGCCACCCGAATACGCCCGGTATGAGGGCGACCCGGCTGCCTTGTCGGGAACAACGTGGATCACCGGGCCCGGCGACGCCAGGTTGAGAGACGCGGCTTAGGAACCGGAGCCGGGGAACTAGAGCGCCACCCGGCGCCGGTACAGCAGCAGGGTGTCGCGGCCGAAGGACCAGAGCAGCGCGGTGAGGGCGGCGGCCACGAGCACGACGGCCGCCGCCACCGGCAGGATCCCCGCCGCGGCCACCACGAGCACGATCCCCTGGACCGCGGCCACGGCCTTCGCGGAGAACCGGGCCGGGAGGCTGCCGGTGAGCCACGGCAGCATCCAGCCCGCGGCGACGAACGCGTACCGCAGCCCGCCGATGACCAGCACCCACGGCCCGGTCACGGCGGCGACCTGCACGCTCAGCACGAGCACCAGGAAGGCGTCGGTCTCCATGTCGAACCGAGCGCCCAGCTCGCTCACGGTCCCGGTGCGCCGGGCCACCCGCCCGTCGACGAAGTCGAGCGCCAGCGCGACCGAGGCCAGCGCCACGAGCGGGACCAGCGCGGGCTGCCCCGACACGAGCCCGTCGACGATGAGCGCCGTCACCCCGCCGATCAGCACCGCGCGGCCGAGCGTGACCAGGTCCGCGGGGCCCAGGGCCTCCGTCCGGGCGCGGCGGGCCGCCCCGGCGAGCAGCGCGTGCAGCCCGGCCGCGTAGCCGACGCCGGCCAGCCACCCGGCAGGGCCCAGGCCGGCCGCGGTCGTGAGCGCGCCGAGCAGCACGAGCTGGAGGACGGCCGCGGCGGCCTGCTGCCGGTCGAGCGGCAGGGCCGTGCCGGGGGACGTCGTCAGGGGGCTCTGCAGGTACACACTCCCTACACGGACGGGTGGCGGCGACGGTTCAACGGAGTTCGACGGAGGCGCGGATGGAGTGGGACGCGAGGTGGAGTACCCCGGGATCGCCGGTGTGCGCCCCGGACTGGCTGGCCTTGCGGGAGCCGGCCGACGCCGAGGCCCGGGCCCTCGATCTCGTCGAGCCACTGTCCGCGCTGGAGCCACCGCTCGTGGTCCGCGACCTCGGGTGCGGCAGCGGGTCGATGGGCCGCTGGCTCGCCCCGCGGCTGCCCCGCCCGCAGCGCTGGTACCTGCACGACCGCGACCCGCGGCTGCTGGCGATCGCGGCGGAGAGCGTCCCCGGCGAGCCGGTCCAGGGGGAGCTGGCCGAGCTCACCGATCTCGCCGGTACCTCGCTGGTGACCTGCTCGGCCCTGCTCGACGTGCTCACCGCCGACGAGGTGCACCGGCTCGCCCGGGCGTGCATCGAGGCCGGCGCCGCGGCGCTGTTCACCCTGTCCGTGACGGGCGGCGCCCGGCTGACCCCGGCCGAGCCGCTGGACACTGCGCTCGCCGCCGCGTTCGACGCCCACCAGCGCCGGGCCGTCGACGGCCGCCGGCTGCTCGGGCCCGACGCGGGCGCGGTGGCGGCCGAGGCCTTCCGCGCCCTCGGCGCCACGGTGACCACCCGGCCGAGCCCCTGGCGGCTCGGCCCGGCACACCCGGAGCTGACCGAGGAGTGGCTACGCGGCTGGATCGCGGCCGCATGCGAGCAGCAGCCCGCACTCGCGCCCGACGTGGGCCCCTACCTGCGCCGACGGCTCGCTGCCCTCGCGGCGGGCGAGCTCCGCGCCGAGGTCGGGCACGTCGACGTCCTGGCGCTGCCCGCTACCTGAACGTGTCGAGGAACCGGTCGCGGAAGGCGTCCATCCGCCACACGGGCGCGTCGGGCGCCGGCGTCAACCCGGGCTGCCACTGCCACCCGGCGACCTTGTCGAGCACGGTCTTGTCCTTGGTGACCACCGAGATCGGGACGTCGTGGTTCGGGCTGCCGCCGGTGATGATCGGTGCGGCCTGGTGGTCGCCGAGCACGATCAACACGAGGTTGTCGTTCCCGTAGTTCTTCACCCAGGACACCAGCGCGTCGAGCGAGTACTGGATCGTCCGCCGGTAGCTGTCGCGCACCCGCGCGGGGTCGCTCCAGACGACGTCCGGCGGGTCCGCCGCGCGGACCTCGTCGTCGTACACGCTGCCGTCGCCCAGGGAGTTCCAGTCCCGCATGGTCGGCACGGGGGTCCACGGCACGTGGCTGGAGGTCAGCGTGACCTCGCTCATCAGCGGCCCGCGGCCGGGCACCCCGTACTCGAGCTGCTGGAACTTCGACAACGCGAACTGGTCCGGCATCGGGGACCAGCTGTAGTTCAGCCCGCGGTAGCCGAGGGCGTGGACGTCGTAGTGCCGGTCGACGCCGTAGAAGCCGCCCTCGGGCCAGGCCTCGGCGGTCCCGGGCATCACGTCGGCCGTGCGCCAGTCCCCCTGCTGGAAGGCCTTGGTCAGCGTGAGCCGGTCGCTGGAGGTGAGGCTGCGGTAGCGCTGCTGGTTGTCGATCCACAGCCCGGACAGGAAGGTCGCGTGGGCGAGCCAGCTGCCGCCGCCCGCGATCGGTGAGGTCAGCCAGCCGCTGCGGGACTCGAAGCCCGCGGCGGCGAGGTCCCGGTCGCCCTGCGCGAGGGTCTGCCCGACGCCCTGCGCGTACTGCGGGTCCTCCACGGCGCTGCGGCCGTAGCTCTCGACGTAGGCGACCACCACGTCCTTGCCCTTCAGCGCGGTGAGCAGCTGGTCGGGCGGGGTGTCGCGGAAGGCGTCGACCGCGGCCTGCCGGGCGAACTCCCGCTCGTCGGCGAGGCTGACCGGCACCTGCTTCGCCGTGGCCCACGCGAGGGAGGCGGCGCTGCGGGAGGCGAACGGGACCGGCGGCAGGAGCTGGGCGCCGAGCACCGCGCACACCACCCACGCCGCGGTGAGGACCGTGACCACCCGCGCGCTCAGCCGCCGGCGCTCGCCCAGGAGCCCGGCGAGCCGCCGCACCGCCAAGGCCATGAGCACCGGCACCGCGACGACCAACAGCCCGGCCCCGACCAGCGCCGCGATCCCACCGGCCCGGCCGAACGACTCGTTCAGGAAGTCGACGGCGTTGCCGAGCAGCACGCCGTCGAGCACGGGGTCGAAGGGCCGGACCAGCACGGAGCGGAAGCCCAGGTCGGTGATCCGCAGCAGGAGCAGCACACCGAGCAGCGCGCCGAGGACGAGCGCGACGGCCCGGCGGGCCCGGCCGCGCAGCACGAGCAGCAGGGCGGCGCCGGCGAGGCCCTCGACCGGGAGCCGCAGGAAGGCGAGGGGCTCGAGCTGCGCGACCTCCGCGGGTGTGGTGAGCGCGACCAGGACGAAGACCGCCGCGAGCACCGTCAGCAGTACCGACCCGATCCGACGGACCCGGCGCGGGCGGTCGTCGGACGCGGGCGGCGGCGCGGTCTCGGGTGGGCTCGTCACGGTCATGGGTGGTACTCCTCGGCACGGCGCGCGGCACCCCGAGCGGGCGCCGGCACCTGAGGACACGGCCCGCGGGGCGCCGCGGTTCAGAGGATCTCGACCTCGTCACCCACCCGGACCGTGACGCCCGGGGTCTCCGGCACGAGGTTCGTGCCGAACACGACCTTTCCGCCGGTCCGCCGGTGCCGGGCGAGCGTCGCCAGCGGCTCGCGGCCCTTCTCGGCCGTGTCGGGGTCGATCGTGGTGACCACGCAGCGGCCGCAGGGCTTGACCGCGCGGAACCGGGCCTCGCCGATCCGGAGCGCGGTCCAGCCGTCCTCGGCCCACGCCTCCGACCCGGCGACGACGACGTTGGGCCGGAACCGGACCATGGACACCGGGCCCTCGCCGGGGTTCGGCCCCGCGGCGATCAGCTCGTTCAGGGCCGCCAGCGAGCCGTCCGTGGTGAGCAGCAGCGGGAACCCGTCGGCGAAGGAGACGGTGTCGCCGGCGGCGCCGAAGTCCGGGTCGACGGGCCGGCGGCTCGGGTCGTCGAGGTGCACGAGCTGCAGCGGCCGGCCGAGGACCTCGGTGAGCCACGCGGCCGCCTCCTCACCGGCGAACGTGGCCTTGACCCGGTCCCGCCACACCACGACGTCGACCAGCGGGCCGCCGTCGGGCACCGGCACGGGCAGCGGGGCGACGCCCGGGCCCCGCACGGTGAGGCCCTCCCCGTCGGGCTCGGGGTGGACCAGCACGAGCCGGGGCAACGCCCGGGCGGTGACGAACGTGCCGTCGGGCTCGGTGACCATCCAGCGCCGGTCGCCGGCGAGCCCCCACGGTTCGACCCGGGCCTGCGCGACCTCGGCGCCCCGGCAGGACTTCACGGGATACCGGGCCAGCCGGCTCACGACGAGCGTCACCCGACCGAGCCTAATCACCCGCGACCCGGCACCAGGACACCGCACGACAGGGCCGTTCGTGCGAACGGCAGCGCCCGGATCGCTCCCGCCGAGGGGCAGGATCGGGTCCGTGCGTGTGTTCGTGGCCGTGGTGCCGCCGCCGGAGGCGGTCGCGGAGCTGGCGGCCGCCGTGGCCCCCGTGCGCCGGGACCTACGCGGGGTCCGGTGGACGAGCCCCGAGCAGTGGCACCTGACGCTGGCCTTCCTCGGCGAGGTCGACGAGGAGACGCTCGACGGGGTGCAGGCGGGCCTGGCCGCGGTCGCCGCCGGTGGCGCGCCCGTCGAGCTGGCGTTGTCCGGCGCCGGCCGGTTCGGCGAGCGGGTGCTGTGGACCGGGCTCGCGGGCGACACGGACGGGCTCGCCACCCTCGCGGCCGGGGTGGCCGCGGCCGTCCGCGCCGCCGGCGTCGCGCTGGAGGACCGGCCCTTCCGGGCCCACCACACGCTGGCCCGCGGGCGGGGCGGCGTGAGCGGGCTCGGGCAGGCCGTCCGGGCGCTGGCCGGGTTCGCCGGGCGGCCGTGGCGGGCCGAGGCGCTGCACCTGGTCCGCAGCCGGCCTGGCCCGGCCTACGACGACCTGGCGACCTGGCCGCTCAGCTCCCCGTGAGCCGCTCCACCACCGGCGCGAGCGCCTCCGCGAACGGCTCGCTCACGGCCAGGTAGCTCACGCCCAGCTCGGCGCGACGGCGGTCGAGCTCGGCGGCCATCTCGTCCGGCGTGCCGCGCAGCACCGCGAGCGTGTCCGGGTCGCGCAGCGCCTCCGCCGCCCCCGGGCCCGCCCACCGGACCGCCCAGTCCGGGATCTCGTCGCCCACCACGAAGACGTTCATGCCGATCTCGAGGTCGCGACCGCCGGCGCGGGCGCGCAGGTCCCCGGCCATCCGCTTGACCTCGGGCCGCGGGGTCGTGGGCTGCGCGGCCAGGGTGACGATGTCCGCCACCTCCGCGGCGAGGCCGAGGGCCCTCGGTCCGGACGCGGCCATCAGCACCGGGGTGCGGATCTCGCCGTCGAGCTCGCGCAGCGCCGCGATCGCCGCCCGGACCTGGGCCAGCCGCTCGGTCGCGGTGCCCCAGGGCATGCCGAGCGCCTCGGCCTCGGCGCGGGCCGCGGGCCGACCGGTGCCGATGCCGAGGTCGAACCGGCCGCCGGTCAGCGCGGTCATCGTGTGCGCCTCCCACGCGGTGGCGCGGGCGGTGCGCAGCGGCCCCGCCAGCACGAACGGGCAGACCCGCAGGCCGGGGGCCGCCGCGGCGGCCGTCGCGAGCGCGGGCAGCGGAGCGTGCAGGTGCAGGTTGTCCGGGGTGAGCAGGGTCGAGTAACCGAGGTCGGCGACGCGGCGGGCGCGGGCGGTCCAGGCCTCGCCCGGTCCCTGCGGCGCCGCGACGACCCCGAAGCGGAACGGCCGGCTCATCGGGCCGCCTCCGGGTTCCGGGTCGCCGGGAGGGCCACGGCGAACGCCACGAGCACGAGGACGCCCCCGAACCGCCCGACCGGGATGAGCGGGTAGAGCAGCTCCGTGATCAGCGCGAACGTGCTGAGCACGGCGAGGCCCCCGATCGCCAGCGCGGTCCACGCGAGCCAGCGCGGCACCAGCCGGCGGATCAGGGCCGGCACCGCCAGGCCGAGCAGCAGCAGGCCGAGCGGCGCCGCGAAGCCGATCCCGCCCGTCGCGAACCAGAGCCAGACCAGGGCACGGGCCAGCGCGGCGTCCCCCAGGCCGGCGGTCTGCGCGGCGACCCACCCGACCAACGCGCTGACGCCGAGCGAGCCCGCGGCCAGCACGGCGCCGGCGAAGCCCATGAGCGGGCCGGGCGCGGAGACGCCGAGCCGCTGCAGCCGCCGCACGGCCGTGGCGGCGTACACGACCAGCGGGAACGCCGAACCGAGCAGCAGGGCGGCCCCGACCGACAGCAGCGTGCCGTGCGCGGCGGTCCAGGCGAGCGTCGCCTCCGCGCCGGTCCCGGGCCGCGGGCCCGACGAGCCGAGCACGGCCCCCGCGACGGTGAGCCCGGCGAAGGCGAGCGCGGGCACGAGGAGTGGAGGCCCGCCCTGACGGTCGGGGCGGGTGCGGGCGGGCCGGGTGGCGGTCATGGTCATCGTTCCCCCTGTGATCCGTTACGGGAAAGAATCGTTCACTTGTGTACACGGTTTGTCAAGGGATACGGTTCTCCCGTGATCGACCCCAGCGGCCCCGGTTCCGCCTTCCTGCTGGCGCAGCTGGGCGCCTATGCCGCGGGCCGCTTCGCCGAACGGATCGCGGAGCTCGACCTGACCCCGCCGCAGACGGGCCTGCTGCGCGCGATCGCGGCCGAGCCGGGGCAGTCGCAGCAGGCCCTCGCGCGGCTGCTCGGCACGCCGCCCAGCCGGCTCGTCGCGCTGGTCGACGGGCTGGACGAGCGCGGCCTGGTGGAGCGCCGCCGCAATCCCGACGACCGACGCCTGCACGCCCTGCACCTCACGCAGGACGGGGAGGCCCTGCTGCGGCGGATCGCCGAGGTCGGCCGGGCGCACGACGACGCGATCTGCGGCCCGCTCGACGAGGCCGACCGGGCCCGGCTCCGCGACCTGCTGGCCAGGCTGGCCGACGCCCACGGGCTCACGCCGGGTGTCCACCCGGGATACCGGCGGTTGTAGACCTCCGGGCGATGCCGCCGGCGACGGGCGGTGACAGGGTGTCGGGCATGAGCGACACCCGGCCCGCGGCCGCGTCGGCCCAGGAGCGCGCCGATCGCGGCTTCTTCGGGCAGCCGTCCATGCTCTCCGCCCTCTTCGGGGTGGAGATGTGGGAGAGGTTCTCCTTCTACGGGATGCAGGGCATCCTGCTGATCTACCTGTACTACTCGGCCGAGCAGGGCGGGCTGGGGATCCCGGAGGCCACCGCCGCCGGCATCGTCGGGGCCTACGGCGGCCTGGTCTACCTGTCCACGATCGTCGGCACCTGGCTCGCCGACCGGGTGCTGGGCGCGGAACGGACCCTCTTCTACGCCGCGATCGTCGTCATGGCCGGGCACATCGCGCTCGCGGTGATCCCGGGGCTGGCCGGCGTCGGCGTCGGCCTGGTGCTGGTCGCCCTCGGCAGCGGCGGGGTGAAGGGCAACGCGACGGCCCTCGTCGGCACCCTCTACGCCCCGGACGACGAGCGGCGCGACGCCGGGTTCTCGCTGTTCTACCTGGGCATCAACCTCGGCGCACTGGTCGGGCCGCTGCTCACGGGGCTGCTGCAGTCCACGGCGGGCTTCCACCTGGGCTTCGGCCTCGCCGCGGTCGGCATGGCCGCCGGGCTGATCCAGTACGCGATCCGGCGCAAGAACCTGCCGGGCAAGGCGCACGAGGTCCCGTCGCCGCTGGGCGACCGGGAGCGCCTCCGCGCGATCGTGGTCGCGGGCGTCGGGGTCGTGGTGATCCTGGTGCTGGCCCTGACCGGCGTGCTCAGCGCCGACCGGCTCGACCTCGCGGTGATCGTCGTGACGTCCGCGGCGGCCGTCGGCTACTTCGCCCTGATGCTCGGCAGCCGGCGGGTGACCCCCGTCGAGCGGCACCGGGTGCTCGCGTTCATCCCGCTGTGGATCGCCAGCGCGGCCTTCTGGTCGCTCTACCAGCAGCAGTTCACGGTGGTGACGATCTACTCCGACCAGCGCCTCGACCGGAACCTGTTCGGCTGGGAGTTCCCGGTCGCCTGGGTCCAGTCGATCAACCCGATCTTCATCATCGTGCTGTCGGGGGTGTTCGCCGCCCTGTGGACGAAGCTCGGGTCGCGGCAGCCTCCCACGCCGGTGAAGTTCGGGCTCGGCGCGGCGATCATGGGCGTGGCGTTCCTGCTGTTCCTGCCGATGGCCGGCGGCGGCCCGAACAGCGCGCCGCTGCTGGGGCTGATCGGCATCCTGTTCGTGTTCACGATCGCCGAGCTGATGATCTCGCCGGTCGGGCTGTCGGTGTCGACGAAGCTCGCGCCGGAGGCCTTCCGGGCGCAGATGGTCGGGCTGTTCTTCCTGTCCGTGGCGCTCGGCAGCGCGCTCTCGGGGGCCCTGGCAGGCTTCTACAGCGAGGACTCCGAGCGGGCGTACTTCGGGGTGCTCGGGGCGGTCGCGATCGCGATCGGCGTGCTCGTCGTGCTGTCGACGCCGCTGCTCAAGCGGCTCATGGAGGGGGTCAGGTGACCGTCCGCTGGGGAATCGTCGGGCCGGGGCGCATCGCGCGGAAGGTGGCCGCGGACTTCGCCCACGTGCCCGACGCCGAGGTCGTGGCGGTCGCGTCGCGGTCGAAGGAGCGGGCGGCGGCGTTCGCGGCCGAGGTCGGCGCGGGCACCGTGCACGACACCTACCGCGGGATCGTCGAGGACCCCGACGTCGACGTCCTCTACATCGCCACCCCGCACCCGCTGCATCGCGCGGTGGCCCTCGCCGGGCTCCGGGCCGGCAAGGCGCTGCTGGTCGAGAAGGCCTTCACCGTGTCGCCCGAGGCGACCCGGGAGATCGCGGCGCTCGCGGCCGAGCGGGGCCTGTTCGTGATGGAGGCGATGTGGACGCGCTTCCAGCCCGCGATCGTGCGGATGCGGGAGCTCATCGCCGAGGGCGCGATCGGCGACGTCATGGCCGTGCAGGCCGACCTCGGCGCCCAGCAGCCCAGCAGCCCCGACGACCGCTTCTACAACCCCGCGCTCGGCGGCGGCGCCCTGTTCGACCTGTCCGTCTACCCGATCTCGTTCGCCCAGATGGTGCTCGGCAACCCGGAGAAGGTCACCGTGCACGGCTACATGGTCGAGGAGGGCGTCGACGTCGAGGAGGCGATCCTGCTCGGCTACCCCGAGGGCCGCAGCGCGACCCTCTTCGCCTCGCTGCGCTGCCAGTCGCCGGGGATGGCGCGGGTGGTGGGCACGGGCGGCTGGATCGAGGTGCCGCCGCGCTTCCACCACCCGTCCCGCCTGCTCGTGCACCGCAACGGCCACGAGCCGGAGGAGCTCCACCTCCCCGCCACCGGTGCCGGCTACTCGCACGAGATCGCCGAGGTCACCGAGGGGGTCAAGGCCGGGCTGGCCGAGAGCGCCGTGATGCCGCTGGCCGACACCGTGGCGGTGCAGGACATCATGGGCCAGGTCGCCGACCAGCTCGGCATGGCCGTGGCCGAGGGCCCCGCTGAGCTCGAGCAGTAGCCGACCTCGAGCAGAAGGTAGGGGCTCGAACACCAGTTCGATCCACAGGTGTGGATGAACCTGTGGACAACTCCGCGTGAGTGCCCATCTCCGCTCCGGTGACACGGCGGTCGGCGGGCAGCTGTACGGGTCGAGTATCGGGACGAACACGGCCGCCGCGACCGTGGCCGAGCTGATCGGCACCTTCGTCCTGGTCTACGGCGGGACGGCGGTCGCCGTCGCCGCCACCCTCGACCGGCCCGTCGCCGGACCGGTGTACAACTCGCTGGCCACCCCGCTCGCCTTCGGGCTGGCCCTGCTCGGGGTCGTGGCGTCGATCGGCCACGTGTCCGGCGCGCACGTCAACCCGGCCGTGACGATCGGGCTGGCGGCGACGGGTGCCTTCCCCTGGCGGCTCGTGCCGGCCTACGTGGTCGCGCAGATCGTCGGCGCGGTCCTCGGCTCCCTCGCGACCTGGCTGACCTTCGGCAACCCCGGGCGCGACGAGGCCGCCCTGGCCGCCACGGCACCGGCCGCCGGCGTCGGGGGTGGAACGACCTTCCTCGTCGAGCTGCTCGTGACCTTCGTGCTGGTGTTCGCGGTGGTCTCGGTCGCCACGGACGACCGCGTGCACTCGCGCCTCGCGCCGGTCGCGGTGGGTGCCGCCCTCGCCGTCGCAATCTCTTCATCGCGGGCCCGGTGACCGGCGGCTCGGTCAACCCGGCCCGGACCTGGGGCCCGCCCTCGTCGCGGGCGACTTCTCCGCGCTGTGGGCCTACGTGCTCGGCCCGATCGTCGGCGGTGTCCTGGCGGCGCTGCTGTACCACCGCTTCCTGGCCAAGGGCGACAAGCCCGCCTGAGATCGGGTCATCGGCGGCGGGTCCGGCGGGTGGCGGGCATGTCCATCCGGTCGCCGAGCATGGTCCGGCAGATCCGGACCGCGTGGGTGCGGAGGTGCTCGTCCTCGGCGGCCCGCAGGGCGATCTCGTCGAGCAGTGAGGCGAGGCCGAAGGCGTACTCCGGGTGCGTGAGGCCCGCGTAGCCGGCCTGGACGGCGTCGTGCCGCAGCCAGGCCGCGGCCCTGCCGATGATCTCCTGGTCCGCGCGCAGGGCGGCGTGACGGCGGCGCTCGTACGGATGCACCGGTTCCCCCGAGGGTCGTGCCGAACAACAAGGACGTGGCCCGGGGGAAGCGGACCGGTGACCCACTCTGCCCCGTCCGCCCGCCCCGGGCCATCCCCCGCTCGGTCACACCACGAGCAGTACGGCCGCCGCCACCGTGAGCAGTGTCCGCACGGCGTGCGCGCGGTTCCACGGCCGCTCGAAACGCTCCCAGGCCTCGTCGTCGGCCGTCGCCCGGTCGAGCGCGGTGTTCAGCGGGATGTTCACGGCGAACGTGATCGCGTGCACGCCCAGCACCGCGAGCACCGCGCCGGCGACGACGAGCCGGGAACCGGCGAGCGCCGCGAGGACCGCGGTGGCGACGGCGAGCAGTCCGGTCCCGGCGAACAGCAGGCCGAACACCGGGTTCACGATCGCCCGGTTGATCGCCTGCATCGCGCCCGCCGCCTCCGCGGCCGGCCGGCGGTGCAGGCCGGGCATCACCGCGACGGAGAAGGCCAGGAACAGCCCGCCCAGCAGGGCGGTCCCGATCGTCGTCAGGATGACGAGAACGGAGAGGATCATGCCGTCACCCCCAGCCCGTCGGCCCACGCCGCGACGGTCGTGGGCGTGGTCGCGTCGGCGGTCCGCCCGGACGACCGGACGAGCCCGGAGTCGAACGCGGAGTTCATCTCGACGTGCAGGGCGGCGACGTCCGGCGGCATCCCGACCTGCTCCAGCGCGGCGACCATGGCCTCCTCGGGCACCCGGACGTAGTCGAGCTCCGGCAGCCCGACGCGCGGGGCGAGGTCCGCGAGGGCCTCGGGCACGGTGAGATCGGCCGGGCCGAGCAGTTCGCGCACGCCGGTGCGGCTGCGGGTGAGCAGGGCGTCGGCGGCCGCGTCGCCGACGTCCCGGGTCGCGATCATCGGCAGCCGGGTGGCGGGGTCGATCGTGTCGGCGTGGACGCCCTCGGCGCGCATGGCGTCGAGGCCGTGGAGGAACGACTCGAAGAACAGCCCGGTTCGCAGGAACAGCACGTCGGCGTCGAGGGTGCGCAGCCGCTGCTCCTGGCGGTGCAGCGCGGTGAGGTAACCGGTGCCCGCGGGGACCTCGGCGCCCAGCGAGCTCAACGCCACGACGTACGGCACCCGGGCCGCGCGCAGCGCTGCGGTGACCGCCTCGCCGAGCCGGTCCTGCACGGCGTGGTAGCCCGGCGTGAACAGGTCGAACGGCAGCAGGACGTACGCCGCGTCCGCGCCGGTGAAGGCCCGGGTCAGGAAGTCGCGGTCGCCGGCGTCGCCCTGCCACGGCTCGGCCCCGGGCACGGCGCGGCCGGAGCGGGAGACCGCCCGGACCCGCTCGCCGGCCTCCGTGAGCCGCGCGGCGACCCGTCCGCCGGTGTTCCCCGTGGCGCCCAGAACGGTGATCATGTCGTGTCCCTTCCTCGGTGGTGTGCGTCCAGCCTGGGGTTCGCGTCGAGGATGGAGAACGGTCGAAGATCCGGGTTTCTTGCTCGATCGTCCATGTGTGCTGGACTCGCGGGCCCACCCTCGCGACAGTGGTGCCATGACGCTGCACCCGCCCTGGACACCCGGCGACGCCGTCGGGGAGGCCCTGCACGTGCTGCGGATGAGCGGGACCTTCTACTGCCGCTCGGAGCTGTCCGCGCCCTGGGGCTTCACGCTGCCCGCGATGCCGGGCTGCCTGTGGTTCCACGTCGTGACGGCCGGCAGGTGCCTGCTCGAGGTGGGCGACGGCGTGCGGGAGCTCCGCGAGGGCGACCTCGTCCTGGTCCCGCGCGGCGAGGGGCACGTGCTGCGCAGCGACCCGCAGGCGTCGACGCCCTCGATCCTCGCGATCCCGCACGACATGCCGGACTCGCGCTACGCGGTGCTCCGGCACGGTGGCGGCGGGGCGGTCGCGACGATGGTGTGCGGCGCGGTCCGCTTCGACCATCCCGCCGCGCGCACGCTCGTCGGGCTGCTGCCGGACCTGATCCACGTGCCGGTCTCGCCGCTGACCGACCGGCTGCGCGACACCCTGCGGCTCATCGCCCTGGAGGTGGAGGAGCTGCGCCCCGGCGGTGAGGCCGTGATCACACGGCTCGCCGACGTGCTGGTCATCCAGGCCATCCGGACCTGGATGGAGACTGACGCGGCCGCCCGCACCGGCTGGCTCGGCGCGCTCGCGGACCCGCAGATCGGCCGGGCGCTCGCGCTGGTGCACCGGAACCCGGCGCGGGCTTGGTCGGTCGCCGCGCTGGCCGCCGAGGTCGCGATGTCCCGCTCGGCGTTCGCGGCGCGCTTCACCGCGCTGGTGGGCGAGCCCGCGATGGCGTACGTGACGCGGTGGCGGATGCACGTCGCGCTGGACCGGCTCGCGGGCGGGGACACGGTGGCCCGGATCGCGGCGGACCTCGGCTACCGGTCGGAGGCGGCGTTCAGCCGGGCCTTCACCCGGGTGGTGGGGGAGCCGCCGGGTGCGGCGCGGCGGGCCCTCGCGGCGCGGGACGATCCGGCGGAATGGGAGACGGCCGGGTGGGTCGCGGGGTGACGAGCGCCCGCGCGGCCGGGGTCGCCAGCCAGGCCGCGGCCAGCGCGGACACCGCCGCGAGCCCGGCGAGACCGGGGACGAAGCTGCGCCCGCCGCCCACGACCGCGAGCAGCACGGGCACGAAGAAGCCCAGGTAGGAGCACGCGTAGAAGGTGCCGGTGAGGGCGCCGCGGGCGGCGGGGTCGGCCAGCCCGGCGACGAGCGTGAGACCCGTCGCGAGGCAGATCCCGTAGGCCAGGCCGAGCAGGACGGACACGGGCACGACCAGCGGCCAGGCCCCGGTGAGGTCGGCGAGCAGCCCGAGGGCGATGCCGGCCGCGCCGAGCGCCAGGGCGATCGCGCCGGCCCACGTCGCCCCGAGGCGGCGGACCAGCGGCTGGACGACCACGCCGGTCCCCATCGTCAGCCCCGCCACCAGCCCGGTGACGGCCACGCCGATCCCGGGCATGACCGGCTCCAGCTCCAGCGGCAGCACGTTGACCGCGGTCGCGGCGAAGGCGAAGACCCCGATCGCGATCGGCACGACCACCAGCCCGAACGCCCGCCCGGAGCCCGGTGGGACCCCGAGGTTCACCAGCGGTCCGCCGCTCCGCCGCTGTTCGGGCGGCAGCGTCTCCGGCACCCGCGGCAGCAGTGCGAGCGCGGGCAGCATCAGGGCGACGTGCACGAGGTAGGGCAGCACCGCGGGCCCGCGCGCCCACTGCCCGAGCAGCCCGGACACCAGCGGCCCGAGCGCCCAGCCGCCGCCGAGCGCGACCGCGGTCAGCCGGGCGGCCCGGGCGCCGCCGTCGCCGGTCGCCGCCATCAGCTCCCCGAGCCAGGCCGTACCCACGCTGAACACGACCCCGGACACCGCGCCCTGCAGGAACCGCCCCGCGAACAGCACCCACGGCGCCGCGGGCACGGCGAGGAAGGCCAGCGTGGTGACCAGCGCGAGCGCCACGAACGGGACGACGACCCGGCGCCGGCCGACCGCGTCCGACCACGGCCCGGCGAGCAGCAGGGCCGGCACGAGCCCGGCGGCGTACACCCCGAACGCCGTGGTCAGTGCGGTCGGCGAGAACCCGAGCGTCGCGCGGTAGTGCAGCAGCAGCGGGGTCGGGACGTTCGTGCCGTAGGCCACGGCGAAGACCACGACCCACAGGGCGGCCCAGCCCGGCACCGCGTGACGCCCACGTCCCCGCACGCGGGCACCGTAACCCGATCGGGGGGCGGGCCGGGAGCCCGTTCCGGCCGGACGGCGGTCGGACGTCAGCCCGGGAGCCACTCCAGCCAGGCCGCGCTCGGGTGGGCGCGGCCGAGGACCGTGCCGCGCCGTCCGCCGTCGCGTAGCGAGACCCGGCCGATCACCCCGAACACCCCGCCCTCGCGGTTCTCCGCGATCCAGTGGTCCGGCACATCGAGACCCTGGACGGTGCCGCGTGCGTCCGGTCCCAGCGGGACCAGCGGGTCGACCGAGATCCACTCGAGGTCCCGGCCGGCCCGGGCGAGCGCGTCGTCGAACGCGGCCAGCCGTTCCGGACCGAGGAAGACGTGCACGTACGTGTCCACGAGGCACACCAGCGCGTCCGACGGCAGCCCGGCGACGACGTCGACCAGCGTGTCGACGACGTCCCCGCGCACGATCGGCTCCGGGTCCGCCAGCGCGAGGTCGGTCGCGGCGGCGAACCGGGACACCGCGCCGGCCTCGGGCGGCACGCAGGCGGCCAGCCAGGTCCGCGTGGCGGCGTCGGCGAGGTCGTGCGGCTCGACGTCCACGCCCACCCGGGCGACGATCGCCGGCGGCTGCGGCGGGACCGGCGGCGTCGCCCCGCGGACCTCGCAGGACAGCTCCAACGGGCCCTCACCGCAGCGCAGCTCGCGGCCGTCCGGCAACCGGTAGCGGTAGGCGTAGCGGTCGGGACGCAGGCCCAGCCCGGCGCCCGTGCCGAGGTCGACCAGGGCGAGCGGCCGTGGGTCGTCGGCGGCGATCACGGCCAGCGCCGGGAGCACGTCGAGGCACCGCGCGACCTCGGTCATCTGGTAGCGGTGCCCCGCGCACAGCCGCGCGAGCTCCTCCCGCTCGGCGCGGGCGAAGGCGGCGAGCGCGGGGGTGAAGCCGGCGTCCTGCGCGGGCTGCGGTCCACCGGGCAGTGGGAAGTAGCGGGCGAGGTCACCGCCGCGCTCGACGGCGAGCTTCCGGACCGCGGCGGACAGCAGCAGGGCGGGCTGGCGGTCGGGCGGCAGGTCGGCCGCGATCCCGAGCAGCACCTCGTCGTCGGCGATGCCGCGGAGCAGGGCGGCCGTGAGCCACCAGCTCGCGGGGGCACCGGGCGTGGACCAGGCGTCGGCGACCGCCCTGGCCTGGGAGACGACCTGCGCGGTCCGATCGATCACACGTCCGGGCTCGCGTCCGTCGCCCGCCTCGTTAGCAGGAACGGCGCCGGATCGTGAGCAGTCTCGATCTGAGACAGGGGGTCCGGGTGTGATCCAGCACACTGGACGAATGCGCGCGATGCAGGTGCTCCGGCTGGTCGTCCACGCACGGAGCCGGCAACCGGTGCTGGTGCTCGGCGAGGTCGACGGGGAGCGGTGCGTGCCGATCTTCCTGCGGCCGCAGCAGGCCGAGGTGATCGCGGTGGGCCCGCGCGAGGGCGGCGACCCGGCCGCCGCCGAGACCGCCCTCGTGCAGGACGTGCTGCTCCCGCTGGTCGGGGCGCTCGGCGCGCGGCTCACGGGCGCGGAGATCACCGACCTGGTCGACGGCGTCTACACCGCCGAGCTCGTGCTGCGCGACGAGGCCGCGGCCGAGGTTCGGGTGAAGGTCCGGCCCAGCGACGCGCTGGCCGTCGCGGTGCGCGAGGGGCTCGCGATCGGGGTGGCCGACGCGATCCTCGACGAGGTCGGGCAGGACACCTCCGAGGTGTTCCCCGACGGCACCGACGCGCCGCCCCACGAGCAGCTGCGGGAGTTCCGCGAGTTCCTCGACGACGTCACGCCGGACGACTTCCGGCGGTGACCGGGCGGTCGTCGCGGTCCGCGTCGTAGTCCGGCAGGTCGATCGCCTCGGCCCGGGTGAAGAACAGCTTCCGGGCCAGCCCGCGCAGCGGCCGGCTGACCATGAGCTTCATGGTCCAGATGAGGTTGCGGATCGCGGCCCGGGTGTGCGGGGCGTAGCCGCGGATGCCGCCGGGCGGTAGCACCTGGCCCTGCGTGACGTACGGGCGCATCCGCTCCTCGTACGCGGCGAAGGCGGCCTCGTGCGAGGCGTGCCGGCCCAGCTCGCCGGCCAGCACGTACGCCCCGACCAGGGCCAGGCTCGTGCCCATGCCGGTGAGCGGGCAGGGTGCGTAGCCGGCGTCGCCGACGAGGGCGACCCGGCCCGTGCTCCAGCGGTCCATCCGGACCTGGGCGACCAGGTCGAGGTAGAAGTCGTCGGCCGTCTCCATCGCCGCGACCAGCTGCGGGGCGACCCAGCCCATGCCACGCATCCGCTCGGCGACGATCGCGCGCTGGGCGTCGAGGTCGCGGCGGTCGTACTCCAGCGGCTCCGAGAGGAACGAGAGCCCGGCCTTGGCGCGTCCGGGCGTGCTGTCCGGGCGGGCCGACGCGACGCGGCCCGGCTCGTTGTACATCTCGTACCAGCCGTCGAGCCCGACCGGGTCCGGCGCGGTGAACCAGGCCGTGTAGCCGCCGACGGGGCGCACGAACTCCTCCTCGGGCCCGAACGCCAGCCTCCGGATCCCGGAGTGCGGCCCGTCCCCGCCCACGACCAGGTCGAACGTGCGCGTCCCGCCGTCGGAGAAGGACACGGCGACGCCGTCCGGCCCGTCGTCGAGCGCGGTCGCCCGCAGTCCCCAGAGGTACTCCGCGGTGGTCGCCCCGAGGAGGATCCGCGACAGGTCGCCGCGGAGGATCTCGTACTCGCTGACGATGCCGTCGCCGCCGAGGTCCGCGACCCGCATCTCGGCGAGGTGCCGCCCGGTGGCGTCGACGTACGCGAGGCCCTCCTGGTCCATGCACGCCGCGCGCACGGCGGGCATGAGCCCCATCCGCTCGACGACGGTGCGCCCGGCACCCCGCAGGTCGACGGTCTGGCCGCCCGGGCGCGGAGCCGGGGCGTTCTCGACGACGGTCACGGCGAAGCCGCGCCGCTCCAGCCAGAAGGCGAGGGCGGGGCCGGCGATCCCGGCCCCCGAGATGAGGATGGTGCGGGTCATGGTGCGTACCTCCTTGGTGCTGATGCACCAAAGGTACGGCGTACGCAGGTGTTCTCAATGCCTTGTGCTGCGGATACGATCGGACGGCGGAACGCGCTCTAGTGCACCGTCGTGGTGCATCCGGAGCGCACTAGTGCGGGGGGAAGCACGTGGCGTACACGGAGGTCGTCGAGGTCATCCGGGCCCGGATCACCGCCGGCGACCTGGCGCCGGGCGACCGGATCCCGTCGACCCGGCAGATCGTCGCGGAGTTCGGCGTCGCGATGGCCACGGCCAGCAAGGTGATCGCGGCGCTGCGGCAGGAGGGGCTCGTCCGGGTGCTGCCCGGTGTCGGAACGGTGGTCGCGGGCGGGGTGGCGGAGCCGGAGCCCGAGCTGGGGCGCAGGCGGATCCTGCGCGCCGCGATCCGGATCGCCGACGCCGAGGGAATCGACGCGCTGTCCATGCGCCGGGTCGCCGCGGAGCTGGGGGCCGGGGCGATGTCGCTGTACCGGCACGTGCCCGGCAAGGAGGAGTTGCTCCTGCTGATGCGCGACGCCGCGTTCGGCGAGTTCCCGCTGCCGCCGGTCCCGCCGCCGGGGTGGCGGACGCAGCTGGAGGTCTCGCTGCGGTCGTTGTGGGCGCTGTACCGCCGGCATCCCTGGGTGGCGCGCACGACGTCGCTGACCCGGCCGTACGCCGGGCCGAACCAGATGCCGTACTCGGAGTGGAACCTGCGCGCCCTCACCGGCCTCGGCCTCGACGACCCCACGATCTTCCGGCTGCACCTCGCGCTCTTCGGGTACGTGCACGGCTCCGCCGCGAGCCTCGAGGCCGAGGCGCGGGAGGAGGCCGAGACGGGCGTGACGCTCTGGCAGTGGATCCACGCCCGGGAAGCCGAGACCCGCGCGGTGATGGAGTCCGGCTCCTTCCCGAACTCCGTGCGGGTGTTCCTGCACGCGGACACGGGCTTCGACCTCGACACGATCTTCGAGACCGGCCTGGCGAGGATGCTCGACGGCATCGCGGCCCTGCTTCCCCGTGAGTGGCAATAGTCGCCATGGCAGCTATCGCCACTCACGACCGTCAGGCGGCGGTCTCGACGGGCTCGTCGAACTGGGTGCGGTAGAGCTCGGCGTAGCGGCCGGACCGGGCCAGGAGCTGCTCGTGCGTGCCGCGCTCCGCGATCCGCCCCTGCTCCACGACGAGGATCTGGTCGGCGTCGCGCACCGTGGACAGCCGGTGCGCGATCACCAGCGCCGTCCGCCCGTCGAGCGCCTCGGCCAGGGCGGCCTGCACCGCCGCCTCGGAGGTGGAGTCGAGGCTGGCCGTGGCCTCGTCGAGCACCACGATCCGCGGCTTCGCGAGCAGCAGCCGCGCGATCGTCAGCCGCTGCCGCTCCCCGCCGGAGAGCCGGTACCCCCGCTCGCCGACGACGGTGTCCAGCCCGTCCGGCAGGGCCGCGACCAGGGCGCCGAGCCGGGCCCGCCGCAGCGCCGACCACAGCTCGTCCTCGCCCGCCCCCGGCGCGGCGAGCAGCAGGTTCGCGCGGATCGTGTCGTGGAAGAGGTGACCGTCCTGGGTCACGAACCCGACGTCGCCGTGCAGGTCCGCCGCCCGCACGTCCCGGACGTCGACCCCGCCGACCGTCACCGTGCCGCCGTCGACGTCGTAGAGCCGCGCGAGCAGCTGCGCGATCGTCGACTTGCCGGCGCCCGAGCTGCCGACCAGCGCGGTCAGCGAACCGGCGGGGACGGTGAAGGAGACGTCGTGCAGCACGGTGTCGCCGCCGCGGGCGTCGAGCGTCGCGACCTCCTCCAGCGAGGCCAGCGACACCCGCGCCGCGGCCGGGTAGGCGAAGTCGACGTGGTCGAACCGGACGTCGAGCGGCCCGGCCGGCAGCGTGCGCGGCTCGTCGGGGTCCTGGATGGCCGGCTCCAGGTCCAGCACCTCGAACACCCGCTCGAAGCTGACGACTGCGCCCATCGCCTCGACCCGGGCCCCGGCCAGCGCGGTCAGGGGCGCGTAGAGCCTAGTCAGGAGCATCGCGAGGGAGACGACGGCGCCCGGCGCCAGCATCCCGCCGAGCGCGAGCCCGCCGCCGACGCCGTACACCAGCGCGAGCGCCAGGGCCGAGACCAGCGTCAACGCCGTCACGAACACCCACTGCACCATCGCCGAGCGCACGCCGATGTCGCGCACCCGCCCGGCCCGTGCGGCGAACTCCGCCGACTCCTCGGCGGGCCGCCCGAACAGCTTGACGAGCGTGGCGCCGGGCGCGGAGAACCGCTCGGTCATCTGCGTGCTCATCGCGGCGTTGTGGTCCGCGGCCTCGCGCTGCAGCCGGGCCAGCCGCGAGCCCATCCGTCGGGCCGGCACCACGAACACCGGCAGCAGGACGAGTGCGAGCAGCGTGACCTGCCACGAGATGCTCAGCATCACCGCGAGCGTGAGCACCAGCGTCACGACGTTGCCGACCACCCCGGACAGGGTGTCGCTGAAGGCCCGCTGCGCGCCCAGCACGTCGTTGTTCAGGCGGCTGACCAGAGCGCCCGTGCGGGTGCGGGTGAAGAACGCGACCGGCATGCGCTGCACGTGGTCGAAGACCGCCGTGCGCAGCTGCAGGATCAGGCCCTCGCCGATCGTCGCGGAGAACCAGCGGGTGAGCAGCCCCAGCCCGGCCTCGGCGACCGCGACGACGGCGATCAACCCGGCCAACCCGCCGACGACGCGGAGCCCCGCCCCGGCGTCGATCGCGTCGACCACCCGCCCGGCGAGCAGCGGCGTGACGACGGTCAGCACCGCCCCCGCCACGCTGAACAGCACGAACGCGGTGATCCGCCGCTTGTGCGGCCGCGCGAACCCCGCGATCCGCCGCAGCGTGACGGGCACCGGCGCCCGCGTCTCTTCCCGCTCGCGGGAGGCGGTGCGCAGGGCGCTCCAGGTGTTCACGTCCATGAGCCCGACGGTAGAACCTGAAGTTCACTGTAGGTCAAGAAGTGGGTCGGCTGAGGCGCCAGGAGCCGCCCCCGGCGCACTCAACCGGTGATCACGCCGCACGCGGTCGGGGTGAGCGCACACCGCACAGCCGACCGCCTCCTACGCGCCCATCGTCGATCACCCGCCGCCCGAGCTCCGACGCCTCGTGAGTGGCGATAGTCGCTATGGCGACCATCGCCACTCACAGGGTCACTTGTTCGCCTTCTCCGCGGCCGAGATGACGTTGCGGAAGAGCATGGCGACGGTGGTGGGGCCGACCCCGCCCACTCGCGGCGTGATGGCGCCGGCCACCTCGGCGCAGGACTCGTCGACGTCCGGGAGCAGCCGCTTCCCGGAGTACCGCACCCCGCCGCCGATCACGGTCGCACCAGGGCGAACGTGCTCCGGCTGGATGATCCCCGGCACGCCGGCGGCGGCGATGAGGATCTCGGCGCGCTTGGTGTACCGGTCCCAGTCCGGGACGCCGGTGTGCACCACGGTGACCGCGGCGTTGGCGGTGGGCCGCTTCTGCGCGAGCAGCATCGCCAGCGGGCGGCCGAGCGTGGCGCCGCGACCGAGGATCACGACCTCGCGACCGGAGACCGGGATCTCGTGGAAGGCCAGCAGTTCCTCGATGCCCGCAGGCGTGCAGGGCAGCGGCCCGGGCAGGCCGACGGCGAGTCGTCCCATGTTCATCGGGTGCATGCCGTCGACGTCCTTGTCCGGGTCCATCTCGGCCAGCGCGGCGTCGTAGTCGAGGTGGCCGGGCACCGGGTACTGGATCAGCAGGCCGTGCACCGCGGGATCGTCGTTGTAGCCGCGGATGGCCGCGACCAGCTGCGCCTGGGTGGCGTCCTGGGGCAGGTGCGTGTGCGGCGAGTCGATGCCGAGCTCGGCGGCCTGCTTCTGCTTGATGCGGATGTAGCCGGCGGAGGCGTCGTCGTCGCCGACCAGGATCGTGGCCAGGCTGGGGGTGACGCCGCGGGCGCGCAGCGCGTCCGCCCGGGCGGTGACGTCGGCCAGCACCCGCTCGGCGACGGGCTTGCCGGGCAGCAGTCGTGCGGTCATGGGTTCCCTCGTGACGCGGGGGCCCAGGCGGTCGACCCCCGCGGACGTCAGCTCCCCGATGGTCGTTGCCATCCTCGGTATGCCGCCAGTCGCGCGTTCGCCGTGATTGTTCCACGCGCGCGCCGACCGCCGCCCGGCCGCAGCCACTGCGCGAGAATTGGCCCTTGGCGGGAAGGCCACCTCGGCGCACGCTGGGAGCGTGGATCTCCGCCCGCTCCCCGTCAGGCACGCCCCGCTCCGACGGCTCCCGCAGCTGCTCGCCGGCCTTGCGCTCTACGGGACCTCCATGGCGATGCAGGTCCGCGGGGCGCTCGGGCTCAACCCGTGGGACGTCCTGCACCAGGGCCTGGAGACCCGGCTGCCGCTGAGCTTCGGGCTGATCACCGCGATCACCGGCGCCGTGGTGCTGCTGCTGTGGATCCCGCTGCGGCAGCGTCCGGGCGTGGGGACCGTGGCCAACGTCGTGGTGATCGCCCTGTCCGTCGACGCCGCCCTGGCCCTGATCCCCGAGGCCCACACGTGGCCCGCGCGGGTCGGGCTCATGGCCGGCGGGATCGTGCTCAACGGCGTGGCCTCGGCCGCGTACATCGGCGCGCGGCTCGGCCCGGGCCCGCGGGACGGACTGATGACGGGCCTCGCCGCCCGAACCGGCCGGTCGATCCGGCTGGTGCGGACGGCGATCGAGGTCGTGGTGCTGGCGACCGGCTGGCTGCTCGGCGGCACCGTCGGGATCGGGACGGTGCTCTACGCGCTGGCGATCGGCCCGCTCACGCAGGCGTTCCTCCCGCTGTTCCGGGTTCCCGGCGACCCGCGTCCCGCCGCTGCTGCGCCCGCCGCACGTACCAGCCGTTCCACACCATGAGCCCGACGAACGTGGCGATCCACAGCGCCTCGGTCACGCCGACCGAGACGTCGACGGGCAGCAGGTAGACCAGCGGGACCCGGACGAGCGCCTCGGCGATCAGGCCGACGCCCCACACCGTGGAGGCGAGCCGGTGCCCGCGCCGGACGTGCGGGTTCGTCGCGTACTCCGCCGCGGCGGCCGCGGCCTTCGAGGGCACGAAGCTCTCCAGCGCGGCGAGGGTCAGCGCGACGGGACGGCGGGGGCGGTCGGGGAGGTGGCCACCGTGGTCATCGAAACTCCCCGTCGGAGAGGTCCCCGTCGGAGATCCACGAGCCGTGGAAGCCCGCGGGCACGCCGCGGGGCAGCGCCACCCGCGCGACGGGCGCGCCGGCGACGTCCGTCGCGTCGAGCACCAGCAGCTCGGAGGCCTTGCCGTCCCGCGTGGTGGTGATGGAGAGCAGCCAGCCGTCCGCCTCGCCGCGGCCTGGCGCTCCGGACGGGACGAACACGGCCTCACCGGCGACGGCGTCCGGCCCGAGCCCGTGCGCCGCGACCGTGCCGCGCTCGGCGTCGTGCTGCAGGATCCCCTCGGTGTCGGACACGGCGTAGAGGTACCGGTTCGGCCGGCCGACCCGTTCGTCGTCGACGGTCGGGAACTCCAGGCCCGCCTCGGAGAGCTGCGCCTGGGCGACGGTCCCGGCGGCCGCGTCGATCGTCCAGCGGTGCAGCGTGGCGACGCCCGCGGCCGCGGCGGCCGCCACGTGTCCGGACGGGCTCGGGCCGATGGCCTGCCAGGTGGCCGCGATGGCCTCCCGCGTGTAGCGCGCGACGTCGAGCACGATCCGGCCCGCCTCGTCCTCGTACGCGTTGCCGACGTGGAAGACGTAGCAGGGGTCGATCTCGAACCACCGCACCTCGCCGGGCCGGTCCAGCGGCATGACGCCGAGCCGGGCGCCGTACGCGTCGTCCCAGCCGTAGGGCAGGCCGGCCCGCATCTGGAAGGTCATCGGCAGGTCGAGGAACACGGCGTGCCTGGCGGTGACGGCGAAGTCGTGCATCATCGTCGGCCCCGCGACCGGGACCTCGGCGCTCTCCACGAGCTCGCCGCCCGCCGAGAGCCGGTGGTAGGTGAGGTACGGCGGCAGCGGCGAGTAGCCGAAGAAGTGCAGGTCCCCGGTGACCGGGTCGGTCTTGGGGTGCGCCGTCATCGCCGTGGTGAGGCGGCCGGTGAAGTCGTCCGGCCCGACGGTGTCGAGCTCCGGCGTCACGACGTACGGGTAGCCGTTCTCCACCAGCGCCAGGATCCGCCCGCCGTGCTCGATCACGTGCGTGTTCGCGTGGACGGCGGTGCGGTCGAAGGTCCCGTCGGGGCGCACGAAGGGGTGTCCCTCCAGGGCGCCGGTGCGGACCCAGCGGTTGCGGTACCACTCGGCACGGCCCTCCCGGAGTCGGACGCCGTGCAGCATCCCGTGGCCCGCGAACCAGTGCCCGGGGTTCTCGCCCGGCAGCGGGTTCGGCCCGTTCCGGAGGTACCGGCCGGTGAGCTCCGGTGGGAGCGTTCCCGTGACGGGCAGGTCGACGGCCTCGATCTCGTCCGGCACCGGGGCGAGGTGGCCCTGCAGGTAGAGCGGCGTCTCCGTCGTCGTCATGGGGAGAACGGTGCACCCTCCACGCACTACCTGTCAATGGTGACATGTCTACTTCGACAGGTAGGCTGTGCGCATGTCACTGCCGCACGCACTGCTGGGTCTGCTCTCCGTCCACCCCCGGAGCGGGTACGAGCTGACCAAGGCCTTCGAGCGCGACCTGGGCCGGTACGCCTGGCAGGCGGGCCACACGAGCATCTACCCGGAGCTGAACCGGATGGCCGAGGCCGGCCTGGTGGAGGTCACGCACGAGGGCGCCCGCGGCGCGCGGACCTACGACGTCACCCCGGCGGGGCGTGAGGAGCTGCGCACCTGGCTGCTCACCCCGCCGAAGCAGGCCAAGGTCCGCAACGAGCAGGTGCTGCGCATGTTCCTGCTCTCCGCGCTCGAGCCCGCCGACGCGCTCGTCGTGCTCCACCGGATCGCCGAGGCCACCGACCAGGGCGTCACCGACCTGCGGAAGGTCCGGGAGGAGCACGCCGACGCACCCATGACCGGCGCGGACGGCTTCGGCCAGCTCGCGGCGGAGTTCGGGCTGCGCCAGTACGAGGCGGTCCGCGACTGGGCGCGGTGGGCGATCGAGCGCCTGGAGCCCGAGCAGGGGACCTGAGCGCTCCCGGGACCACCCCGAGAACGCCGACGGCCCCGGGCGGGGGCCGGGGCCGTCGGTGCGGTGCGGTGCGGTGCGGTGCGGTGCGGTGCGGATCAGGCCGTGATGCCGGTGCCGGGTCAGGCGACGGCGGGCCGCTCGTCCACGAGCTCCGGCTCGACGACGGCGGGCGCGGTCTCCTCGTCGATGTTCCCCAGCGTCCAGGGCCGGACGACGGCGAGCAGCATGACCAGCGCGAGCACCTGCGAGCCGGCGATGGTCAGCCCCATGGCCAGCGCGTCGTTGCCCAGCAGTCCGACGACCGGGGAGGTCAGGGCGCCGACGCCGAACTGGACCGCGCCGAGCAGCGCCGCCGCGGTGCCGGCGCGCTCGCCGTGCCGGGAGAGGGCGAGGGCCGGGGCGTTGGGCAGGGCGAGCCCGACCGAGGCCAGCACCGCCCAGAGCGGCACGAGCACGCCGACGAGTCCGCCGGTCCCGGTGCCGGCGAGCACGGCCAGCACGGCCGCGGCGACGGTCCCGGACACGCTGGCGGTGAGCAGCAGCTGCCGCGGCTCGAAGCGGCGCAGCAGCGCGGCGTTGGCCTGCGTCGCGCCGATCAGGAAGATCGCGCCGGCGCCGAACAGCAGGCCGAACTGCTGGGCGTCGAGCCCGAACTCCTGCTGGAACACGAAGCTGGACCCGGAGACGTAGCCGAACATGCCGGCCATCGCGAACCCGGCGACCAGGATCAGGCCGACGTAGACGCGGTCGCGGAAGAGCGCGCGGTAGGCCCGCAGGGTGGGCCCGACGGCGGCGCTGCGGCGGCGCTCCGGCGGCAGCGTCTCGCCGAGGGCGAAGTACAGCACGGCCAGGAGGACCAGGCCGTACACGGCCAACGCGACGAACACGCCGCGCCAGTCCGCGAGCCGCAGCAGCTCCCCGCCGAGGGTCGGGGCGAGCACCGGGGCCGCGCCCATGACGAGCATCAGGCGGGAGAGCAGGGTGGCCGCGGCGCGGCCGCTGAACAGGTCCCGGACCACGGCCATCGCGACGACCGCGCCGGCGGCGGACCCGACGCCCTGCAGCACGCGCAGCACGCCGAGCACCTCGACGTTCGGCGCGACCACGATGAGCAGCGAGGACACGACGTGCAGCGCCGTGCCGGCGAGCAGGGGCTTGCGGCGGCCGACGGCGTCGGCGAGCGGGCCGATGAACAGCTGGCCGAACGCCAGGCCGATCAGCGTGCCGGTGAGGGTGAGCTGGATCGTCGACGAGGACGTCTGCAGCTCGGTCGCGATGCCCGGCAGCGCGGGCAGGTACATGTCGATGGTGAGCGGGCCGAGCGCGATCAGTGCGCCCAGCAGCAGGGCGATGCGCGCGCGGCCGGGCGTCGTCGGCGCGGGTGTCGCTGGTGGTGTGGGCAACGGCGGGGCCTTCCTCGGTACTCACGGGTCCGGATCGCCCGGCGACGTCGCTCGGTCGCGGTTCGTACCCGCCGGTGGTGTTCCGAGTGGTTCAAGGCCCCGTGCCCGGTGTGCTGTTCCGGTTCCCCGAACAGGTGTGTCGTGGGTCACGTACTCGCGAGTAGCTACGCTCGGCCCATGCGCAGCGAGGCACGTACCGTCCGCACCCCGGACGGCCTGGACCTGGCCGTCCACGTCACCGGCCCCGAGGGCGCCCCGGTCGTCGTCGCGGTGCACGGCTACCCGGACGACCACACGGTGTGGGACGGCGTCGTCCCCCTGCTGGCCGACACCTTCCGGGTGGTGACCTACGACGTCCGCGGCGCGGGCGCGTCGCAGGCCCCGGCAAACCGCGAGGGGTACCGGATCGAGCGGCTGGCGGCGGACCTCGTCGCGGTGCTCGACGCCGTCGCCCCCGACGGTCCGGTGCACCTGCTCGCGCACGACTGGGGCTCGATCCAGGGCTGGCATGCCGTCACCGACCCGGCGCTGCGCGCGCGGTTCGCCTCCTACACGTCGATCTCCGGCCCGTCCCTGGCGCACATCGGGGCCTTCGGGCGCGATGCGCGGCTGCGCGACCGGATGCGGCAGCTGGGCCGCTCCTGGTATGTCGGGTTCTTCCAGCTGCCGGTGCTGCCCGAGCTCGCCTGGCGGTCGGGGCTGGCGGGTGGGCTCGTCGCCCGCCGCGAGGGGATCCCGCGACCCGCGGCGGGCGACGCCGTGCGCGGGCTCGAGCTCTACCGCGCCAACCTCGGCCGCGGCGGCGGGGAGCGGCGCACGGAGGTCCCGGTGCAGGTCCTGGCCCCGACCGGGGACCGGTACGTCACGCAGGCGCTGCAGGCGAGCGCCGAGCGGTTCACCGACGACTTCCGGTTCCGCCGGGTGGCGGGCGGGCACTGGCTGCCCCGCAGTCGCCCGGAGGTGGTCGCGCGCTGCGTGCGGGAGCAGGTCGACGCCGTGTCCGCGCCTGCCGCGGCCCCGCGCCGCACGCGGCCGACCCCGGGCCGGTGGACCGACCGGGTCGTGCTGGTGACCGGCGCCGGCAGCGGGATCGGGCGGGCGGTGGCCCGCGGCTTCGCGCGGCGCGGCGCGGTGGTCGTCGCGGCCGACAAGGAGCTCTCGACGGCCCGGCAGACCGCCTTCGAGACCGGCGGGCACGCCTACCAGGTCGACGTGGCGGACCCCGACGCGATGGCCACGTTCGCCGACCGGGTGTGCGCCGAGGTCGGCGTGCCGGACGTCGTGGTCAACAACGCCGGTATCGCGATCTCGGGTCCCTTCCTCGCCCACCGGCCCGCGGACTGGCGGGCGATCGTCGACGTCAACCTGATGGGCGTGGTGCACGGCTGCCGGCTGTTCGCAGCCCGGATGCGCGAGCGCGGCGAGGGCGGGCACCTGGTCAACGTCGCCTCGGCCGCCGCGTTCACCCCGACGACGTTCCTGCCCGCCTACTGCGCCACCAAGTCCGCGGTGCTGATGCTGTCGGAGTGCCTGCGCGCCGAGCTCGCGGGCGACGACATCGGCGTCACGGCGCTGTGCCCCGGCTTCCTGCCCACGAACATCGGCGGCTCGGCGCGGTTCGTCGGGGTCGACGACTCGACGGCGGCCGAGCGGCGTCGCTCCACCGACCGGCTGCTCAAGCGCCGCCGGTACCCGCTGGACAAGGTCGCCGACGCGGTGGTCGCCGCCGTCGAGGCGAACCGGCCGATCCAGCTGCTCACAGTGGAGAGCCGCACCGCCTACGCACTGTCCAAGGTGGCTCCCGGCGCCCTCCGCCGCGTCGCCCGCCTCCCCGCCCCCGGCCTGTAGCGTCCGGACGTGCGCGTCGACGACCTCACCACCCCCGCGTTGCTCGTCGAGCGGGGCGCCCTGCGCCGCAACCTCGACACCATGAGCGCCGCGCTCCCCGGTGCCCGGCTGCGCCCGCACGTCAAGGCGCACAAGTGCACGTCCCTCGCGCGGTGGCAGCGCGACAACGGCCATCCCGGCTTCACCTGCGCCACGATTCGCGAGTGCGAGGTCATGGCCGAGCACGGGCTCGGCGGCGACCTGCTGCTGGCCAACGAGGTCGTCGACGCCTCCCGGCTCGGCAAGCTCGTCCGCGACGGCGCGCGGATCACCCTGGCCGTCGACTCGCGGGAGACGATCGCGGCGGCGTTGCGCGGCAACGTCCTCGAGGTGGTGATCGACGTCAACGTCGGCCTGCCGCGGTGCGGCTGCCCGCCCGAGCGGGCCGGCGAGCTGGCCGATCTCGCCCGGCGCAACGGCCTCGAGGTGCGCGGCGTGATGGGCTACGAGGGCCACCTGATGATGGTCCGGCCCGCCGAGGAGCGGCGCCGGCTCGTGCGCGAGGCGATGGAGAAGCTGGCGGCCGCGGCCCGGGACGTCGGTGGCGAGCTCGTCAGCGCCGGCGGCACCGGCACCTACGACGTCAACGAGTGGGCCACCGAGATCCAGGCCGGCTCGTACGCGCTGATGGACAGCGCCTACACCCAGCTCGGGCACCCGTTCGAGCAGGCCGTGTTCGTGCTGGGCACGGTGATCTCGGTGTCGGCCGAGTGGGCGGTCGTCGACGTCGGGCTCAAGGCGCTGGGCATGGACCACGGCAACCCGACCATCCCCGGCGCCCAGGTCTGGTTCTGCTCGGACGAGCACACCACCTTCGCGCCCGGGGACCTGCGGCTGCGGGTGGGCGACCGGGTCCGGGTGGTTCCGGCGCACGTCGACCCGACCGTCGCGCTGCACGACGCGATGTGGCTGGTCGACGGCGAGCAGGTCGCCGAGCGCTGGCCCGTGGACATGCGAGGCTGGTGACCGTGCTGCGCCGAGAGTTCCTGACCGGGCGGCTGCGCCCCTTCACCTCCACGATCTTCGCGGAGATCACCCAGCTCGCCGTGCGCACCGGCGCGATCAACCTGGGTCAGGGCTTCCCCGACACGGACGGACCGGCGTCGCTGCTGGCCGACGCCGCCGCGGCGATCACCGAGGGCGGGGTCAACCAGTACCCGCCGGCCCCGGGATTGCCGGCGCTGCGCGAGGCGGTGGCGGCGCACCAGAAGCGCTTCTACTCGCTCGAGGCCGGGGACGTGCTCGTCACCATGGGCGCCACCGAGGCCATCGCGTCGGCGGTGATCGCGCTCTGCGAGCCGGGCGACGAGGTCGTGGTCTTCGAGCCCTACTACGACTCCTACCCTGCCGTGATCGCGATGGCCGGGGCCACGCGCCGGACCGTCCCGCTGCGTGCCCCCGACTTCCAGCCCGACCCGGCGGAGCTGCGCGCGGCGTTCGGGCCGCGCACGCGGGCGGTGCTGGTCAACACCCCGCACAACCCGACGGGCGCGGTGTTCGGCCGGGACACCCTGCGCGCGATCGGGGACCTCGCGATCGAGCACGACGCCGTCGTGATCACGGACGAGGTCTACGAGCACATGACCTTCGGCATCGAGCACGTCCCGATGGCGACGCTGCCGGGCATGGCCGAGCGCACGCTCACGATCTCCAGTGCCGGCAAGACCTTCTCGGTGACGGGCTGGAAGATCGGGTGGGTGCACGGGCCCGCCGCGCTCGTCGCGGCCGTACGGGCGGTGAAGCAGTTCCTGACCTTCGCCGGCGGCGCCCCCTTCCAGCCGGCCGTCGCGAACGCGCTGGCCCTGCCCGACGACGTGTTCGCCGCGATCGCCGGCGACCTGCGGCCGAAGCGGGACCTGCTGGCCGACGGTCTGCGCGAGGCCGGGATGCGGGTGTTCGAGCCGAGCGGCACGTACTTCGTGGTCGCCGACCTCGCCCCGCTCGGCGTGACCGACGCCGCCGCCTACGCCCGCGCCATGCCCGAGCGGCTCGGCGTGGCCGCAGTGCCGGTCAGCGTGTTCTGCGACGACCCGCATCTCGCCCCGACCCTGCTCCGCTTCGCCTTCTGCAAGCGCAACGACGTCCTCCGCGAGGCCGTCTCGCGGCTCCGCACCGCACCACCCGCATGAGCGAACGGCGCTCTCGCTCACCAGGTGTGAGCGAGAGGGCCGTTCACCGAGGGGTCAGGCCGGTTCGGCAGGGTTGCCGCGCCAGCGGGAGTCCGGGCTGGTGACCGAGCCCTTCATGAGGAAGCCGTCGGCGTCGAGCACCGAGTTCGCGCCCGTCTCCACGCCGTAGTGGACGAAGGCGGCCACGCCCAGGCTCACCCCGTCGCCGATCTCGGTGCGGTCGGACTTGAACGTGCCGTCCTCCAGCGAGTGGCACTGGATCGTGCTGCCGACGTCGAGCGTGACGTCGTCGCCGAGGGTCACGAGCGTGTGCTCGGGGATCGCGGCGCCGTCGTCGAACAGCCGCTTCCCGACCCGCACACCCAGTGCCCGCAGCACCAGCGCCTTCATCGGCGTGCCGTCGAACAGGGCGAGGAAGGGCGGCAGCAGCTTCCACAGCCGCTCGTGCCGCCAGAAGTACGGGTCGTAGATCGAGCAGTACCTCGGCGAGAGCCGCCGGAAGCCCATCGCGGCCCGCTCCACCAGCGTGAACCACACGCGCCCGCGACGACGCCGGCCAACGCGGCCAGCCCGACCGCGAGTGGCCCGAGGGGTGCCGTGGAGCAGGGCATCGCCGAGGCCCGCCGCCGTGAGCAGCAGGGCGTACGCCCAGCGCGCCGCCAGCAGCGAGAACCCGGTGAGGGTGTTGCTGACGTTCTTGCGGCGCAGGCGGCGGCGGAACTCCTCGCCCTCGGCGAGGTGGTCGAACCGGCCGTCGCGCTCGACCGAGCGCGGGATCGGGAAGGCGGGCGAGCCGAGCAGCCCGGTGTCCTCGCGCACCTCGCCGTCGACCGGCACGAGCACCTTGGTCGCGAGCAGGACGTTGTCGCCGATCCGCGCCTCGGCGGGGACGATCACGTTGTTGCCCAGGAAGTTCCGCTCGCCCACGTGCGCCTCCCGCACCCGGAAGCCGCTGGACGTGTACTCCGCGTTGGCCAGCGACAGGCCGTCGGAGATCATCGTCCCGCGGCCGACGGACACCGCGAACGGCGTGTCGTGCTTCTGCGTGGTGCCGAAGTTCGAGCCCGTCTGCTGCACCCGGCCGAGGTCGTAGCCCAGCAGCCGGAGGTAGCGGGTGATCGCCGAGCTGTCGCCGAACAACGCGTCGAGGAACGGCCGGTTGGACAGCCGGGTCACCAACCGCAGCAGCGAGTACCGGAACCCGAACAGCGCGTAGGTCCGGCCCGGCGTGATCATCCGCCGCAACAGCCGGGGCAGCACGGTGGCCAGCACCAGCTGCAGCAGGACCAGGGTGCCGAACGCGACCGAGCCCAGCACCAGGACGTCCCGCAGGAAGCTGCCGACGGTCGTCGGCGCGGCGGTCCCGCCGACCCGCTCCGCAGCCAGCGCTTCGAGGGCGCCGAGCGCGACGGGCAGCACGATCACCAGGACCTGCAGCACCTGCAGGGTGCCGTAGACCGCGCGCCCGGCAGGTTCTTGCGGTCCGCCTTGTCGCTCGTCGTCATCGGGACGTGGTCAAGCTGTTCCAGGTAGGCCGGGACCATGTAGGCGGGCAGCCGGTCGCGCAGCCGGGCCAGCAGGTCGTCCCGCGAGACGGTGCCGCGCGTGCTGTACCAGGCGACCAGCTCGCGGACGCCCTCCGCCGGCTCCCACACGTCCACGACGGCCTGGGCGACGCCGGGCACGCCGAGCAGCACGGACTCGATCTCGGTCAGCTCGATCCGGTACCCGCGGATCTTCACCTGGGTGTCGATGCGGCCGTGGTAGGTGATCTCGCCGTCCGCCGTGACGGAGACGAGGTCGCAGGTGCGGTAGACGCGCTGCCGCACCCCCTCGACGTCGTCGCGGAAGGCGGCCGCGGTCTTCTCCGGCTGGTTGAGGTAGCCGCTCGCCAGGCCCGGCCCGACGATGCCGAGCTCGCCCTGCTCGCCGCGCGGCAGCGAGCGCGTCGGGTCCTCCGGGTCGAGCACGACCGTGCCGTAGGTGGGCAGCGGACGGCCGAGCGTCACCGGGTGGTCGGGGTGCAGCTCGGTCCACGTCGCGGTGACGGTGGCCTCGGTGGGGCCGTAGACGTTGAGGAACCGGCGGTCCTCGGAGTGCCAGCGCGCCACCAGGTGCTGCGGGCACGCCTCACCGGAGACCAACAGGAAGCGCAGCTGCTCCGACCCGGCCGGGTCCAGCGTGGCCAGCAGCGTGGGGACGCACGCCAGCGCGGTGACGCCGCGGTCGCGCAGGAACTCCTGCAGCTCGTCGCCGACGAGGGAGGTGCCGGCGGGCTTGGGCACCACCGTGGCGCCCGCGACCCACGGCACCCACAGCTCCTCGACGGAGAAGTCGAAGGCCAGGGTCATGCCCTGGTACACGCGGTCGTCGGGCCGGTAGCCGTAGTGCTCGCCGGCGACGCGCACGAAGTTGCAGATCGAGGAGTGCTCGATCGCCACGCCCTTCGGCCGCCCGGTCGTGCCCGAGGTGTAGATCAGGTAGGCGAGCTCGTCGGCGGGGATGCCGGACTCCGCGGCGGTGAGCGGACCGTCCTCGGTGGACGGGCCGTCGCCGGGGTCGACGGCCTCGACGTCGCCGGGCAGGGTCGGCGCCAGGTGACCGGGCGCCAGGGCGAGCCGGACGCCGGCGTCGCCGCAGATGTAGGCGATGCGGTCCGCCGGGAAGCCGGCGTCGAGCGGGACGTAGGCGGTGTGCCCCTTGAGCGCGGCGAGCATCGCGGCGTAGGCCGCGACCGGCTCGTCGAGCAGCAGCGCGACCCGGTCGCCGGGCCCGGCTCCGGCCGCCAGGAGCCGGCGGGCCAGCCGGTTCGCCCGGCGGTCCAGCTCGGCGAAGGTGAGGTCGGCGTCGGCGGTCGACACGGCGATCTCGTCGGCGCGCCGCTGGGCGAGGTCCTCGAAGACGTGGTGCAGGCGCTCGCCGGGACGCCAGTGGACGGACTGGTCGCGCGCGGTGTCGACGAGCACCGGCTCGTCGGCCGGCGGACGTGGCGCGGGTACGGGCGGTGCTCCGGGCCTGATGGTGGTGCTCATTATGGTTTCCCCCTGGTGCTACGGCCCGCGTGCCAGAGTCGGTGCGGAACGGTGCGGGCCGCTCGATCGCGGCCGCGAACGGGGCTCGCCGACAGGGACGTGTGGTGATGTCGGCGTGTCCGGAAAAGAGATGGTGAACGGCGCGGAAAGGGATCGACGGTTCTACGACGCTGTTCCTATTCACCCGTCCGGACCCGTCGGGATCCGGGGTGCGGGTGGTTCGGGTCGGGTCAGCAGGGAGGCCGGTGCGGCCACGCTCCTGCCGTGCTCTTCGTGCTGGTCACGGTGCCGGACCTACACGGGAGCCCCGAGTGCAAACCTCGGGGCAGCCCGACTTTTCGGACACGCCGAGGAGATCCCCTACGGACGGAACCACCGGGGCGGTTCGCCGGGGACGCTTTTGTTCACTCGGACGGACCAGCAATAACAGCGTATTCGGAAGCTGCAAGCTGTGATTCGCCGGACCGTTGCGGAGGGCCTCACGGCTGCGTGATGACTCGTTTCACACCCGTTCGAGGCGGACGACGACCCATTTCGAGGTGGGGGTGCCGGAGTCGAGGGCTTGGGAGTCGAGCGGGACGAGGGGGTTGGTCTCGGGGTAGTAGGCGGCGATGCAGCCCGTGGGGGTGTCGTAGGAGACGAGCCGGAAGTTCTCGGCGCGGCGTTCGATGCCGTCGTCCCATTCGGAGACGAGGTGGACGTGGTCGCCGTCGGCGAAGCCGAGCCCGGCCAGGTCGGCGGGGGAGATGAAGACGACGCGGCGGCCGGAGTGGATGCCGCGGTAGCGGTCGTCGAGGCCGTAGACGGTGGTGTTGAACTGGTCGTGGCTGCGGATGGTCTGCAGCACCAGCCGGCCCTCGGGCACCTGGGCGACCTCGAGCGGGCTGACGGTGAACACGGCCTTGCCCTCGGGGGTGGGGAAGGTGCGGGTGTCGCGCGGAGGGTGGGGGAGGGTGAACCCGCCCCGGCGGTTGATCTTGTCGTCGTAGGCCTCGCAGCCGGGCACCACCCGGCCGATGGCCTGGCGGATGCGGGCGTAGTCGGCGGCGAACTCGCCCCACGGAATGTGGTGCCGGTCGCCGAGGGTCGCGTGCGCGATGCCGCAGAGGATGTCGATCTCGGAGCGCAGCTGCGGGCCGGCGGGGGTGGCGCGGCCGCGGGAGGCGTGCACCGCGGACATGGAGTCCTCGACGGTGACCCGTTGCACGCGCCCGCCGGTGGTGTCCTGTTCGGTGCGCCCCAGGGCGGGGAGGATCAGCGCGTCGTGGCCGGCGGTGAGGTGGCTTCGGTTGAGCTTGGTGGAGATCTGCACCGTGAGCGCCGCCGAGCGCAGGGCGGCTTCGGTGACGTGGGTGTCGGACATGGCGGCGGCGAAGTTCCCGCCCAGCCCGACGAACACCCGCGCGTGCCCGTCGCGCAGGGCGCGGACCGCGGCGGCGGCGTCGTGTCCGTGCGCGCGCGGGGGCTCGAAGCCGAACTCGGCGCCCAGGGCGTCGAGGAAGGCGTCCGGGGCTTTCTCCCAGATGCCCATGGTGCGGTCGCCCTGGACGTTGGAGTGCCCGCGCACCGGGCACAGGCCGGCACCCGGCTTGCCGATCATGCCCTGGAGCAGGGCGACGTTGACGAACTCGCAGATCGTGGCGACGGCGTTGCGGTGCTGGGTGATCCCCATGGCCCAGCAGTTCACGATCCGCTGCGAGGTGGCGAACAGCTCGGCGGCGGCCTCGATGTCGGCCCAGTCCAGCCCGGTCGCGGCCACGACGGCGGCGCGGTCGAGGTCGCGGATGTGGGTGGCCCAGGCGTCGAACCCGACGGTGTGCCGGGTGATGAAGTCGGCGTCGACCGCGCCCCGCTCGAGCAGCAGGTGCCCGATGGCCTGCCAGAGCGCGAGGTCGCCGTTCGAGCGGATCTGCAGATAACGGTCGGCCAGCCCGGTGCCGCGCCCGGCCAGGCCCTTCGGGGTCTGCGGGTTGTCGAAGCGCAGCAGCCCGGCCTCCCGCAGCGGGTTGATCGCGAGGATCTTCGCGCCGTTCTGCTTGGCGATCTCCAACGCGGACAGCATGCGCGGGTGGTTGGTGCCCGGGTTCTGCCCCGAGACCACGATCAGATCGGCCTCGTGCAGGTCTTGCAGGCTCACGGAGCCCTTGCCGATGCCGATGGTGCGGGCCAGCCCGACCGAGGTGGACTCGTGGCACATGTTCGAGCAGTCCGGCAGGTTGTTGGTGCCGAAGGCGCGGGCGAAGAGCTGGTAGACGAACGCGGCCTCGTTCGACGCCCGCCCGGAGGTGTAGAACAACGCCTCGTCCGGGGAGTCCAGCGCCTGCAGATGGTCGGCGACCAGGGCGAACGCGGCGTCCCAGGAGATCGGCTCGTAGTGGTCGGCGCCGCCGCGGCGGACCATCGGTTCGGTGAGCCGGCCCTGCTTCTCCAGCCAGTGGTCGGACTGCTGGACCAGCTCGGAGATCGGGTGCGCGGCGAAGAACTCCGCGCCGACGGTGTCGCGCTGGCCCTCCCAGGACACGGCCTTGGCGCCGTTCTCGCAGAACTCCGCGGTGTGCCGGTGATCGGTCGGGTCCGGCCAGGCGCAGGACATGCAGTCGAACCCGTCGACCTGGTTGAGCGTCAACAGGTTTCGCGCCGACTTCACCGGGCCCATCTGCTTGAGCGCCCGGGCCATCGACACCCGCACCGCCTTCAACCCCGCCGCATGCGTGGCCGGCCGCCCCACCCGCAGGCGGGACTCCTCGACATCGACACGGGCGTCGACACGGGGGGATTCGGGGGTGGTGGACACGGGGAACCTCCGGCGAGCGTGCGGGCCGGCGGGGATCCGGCCTCCCCGAGTCTAGATATCGCTCACTGGTGCACCTTCCTTGTGTCCGGGCCGGCTGGGATGGTTCGGACGCACCACTGGTGGCCACCGGGTGATCGCCCTGCTCGCTCGACCGTTCGAGGTCCACTCTGAGTTCTGCGGGGCCCGGTGGTCCCCGGCACGCCGACTGGCGACAGGGCTGCGCGCCGACGAGCGCCGATCAGTGAGCGACCGGCTGCCGTGTCGGGAACCACCGGGTGCCTACCTGCTGCGGCATCAGACAGGAGGCAACGATGAGTGTCGCCCCGAAGGGCGGTCCTACGCGACCCGCCGAGCAAGCCTATCCGGACACAGCCGTGCCGACCGGCGGGATCGACTGGGCCAGTACCGATCACGCCGTCGCGGTCGTCGCCGCGGACGGGACCGCGCTGGAGCGG